>JAEZPN010000004.1 GCA_023413645.1 Bacteroidota bacterium | reverse complement strand
ACCGAGGGCTTACCACGGCGCATAGCAGCGTTATCCATAATATCGTCGTGTAGGAGCGTGAAGTTGTGGAAGACCTCCACCGCCATAGCCGCAGGCATAGCCTTATCGGCACTACCACCGAAGGCCTCGGTAGCGATAAGCAACAACACGGGGCGAAGACGCTTACCTCCTCCCGACATTGAGTAGATAATTGGGGCATACAACAACTCGGGCTCTGCGGGGGTCTGCATCTGGCTGAGCGTTGCCTCAAACTCTGCTAAAATCTCTTCATTCGTACGAATCATATCTCTTACTCTTTTATGTCACCTTAATTACAAAGCAATACGCTTCATTTTAAGTACTTATCGCACACATACCAACGTCCCTCGCGCGGTACTTATTGGATAATATGCGTCAAAATTAATAAAATTTTTGCATAGATTAAAATAATTTTGGTAACTTTGACCAATAAAATTTTCAAATAACACTACAAGCATGACAAAAAAATATGCAATGGGCATTGATATTGGTGGCACCAATACTGCCTTTGGTCTTGTTGATGAGGACGGTAACGTAGTTGCCGAAGGCAAAATATCTACCGACAAGTTCAAATACTACGACGACTATAAACCATATATGGAGACACTCGCAACTGCGATGAAGGAGCTTATCGCCAAGCAGCCCGAGTGCGACCTTATCGGTATTGGCGTGGGTGCTCCCAACGCAAACATCCACTCAGGACGCATCGAGACACCCGCAAACCTCTGGAAGTTTGAGAATCCCGCAGATCCACGTCCCGACTCAATCCGCATCTTCAACTTTGTTGACGACCTCAGCCGCTTGATGGGCGGTGCAAAGGTCATGGTCACAAACGACGCCAACGCCGCAGCTATCGGCGAAATGGTATTCGGTAACGCACGTGGCATGAAGGACTTCGCAATGATTACACTCGGCACAGGCCTCGGCTCTGGCATCGTATGTAATGGCGAGATGGTCTATGGCCACGACGGCTTCGCTGGCGAGTATGGCCACATCGCTGTTGACTCACGCGAGACTGGTCGTCAGTGTGGTTGCGGTCGCAAGGGTTGTCTCGAGGCATACGTATCTGCTACGGGCATCAAGCGCACAGCCTTCGACCTCATGGCGTCTATGACATGTGACAGTGAGCTTCGATCAATCCCTTACGATAAGTTTGAGGCAAAGATGCTCTCTGACGCTGCTGCAAAGAACGACCCCATCGCCTTGGAGGCATTCGAGCGCACAGGTAAGGTACTAGGTTTGGCTCTTGCCGACCTCACAGCCGTGACATCACCCGAGGCTATCATCCTCTTTGGTGGCTTGGCAAATGCTGGTGACTACATCATGCGCCCAACATACAAGTACATGGAGGAGAACCAGCTCACAGTATTCAAGGGCAAGGTTAAGCTTATGATGAGCGGTATTCAGGATAAGAATGTTGCTATTTTGGGTGGTGCAGCTCTCATCTGGAAGCAGCACCTCGAGGCTGTCGTTGAGAGCTACTCATAGCGAATATTCACAAAATATTTAGCGGAATAGAGACCATCTATTCCGCTTTTTTCTTTTCTACACAACTAGATATCGCTGCTTTATGCCGTCATAGAAATCATCTACCGTAAGCATTATTGCAGTCTCAGTGACACCACCCAAATCGTGATTTTCATAGGCATCGAACGTCTGCATCGTAGGCGACAGGCGCATATAGGATGATATGATCGGAGGCACCACACGCCGCATACGTCGCAGCAGCGAGATAAGTATTCTATAATTCTCTGCAATAGTCTCACCTACAAAGAGTTTACGACAGCGATAACGACTCAATCCCATGCGTATTGGTTCACGCGCCGACACTAACATTTCGCGCGACGGAAAGAGATAACGCATAAAACCCACCAACAGATTTCGAGCCCTCACACCCAGCGAAGGATAGAGCGTGACACGCCCAAAAAGATAGTGCACATCCGAGGCCATAACCACCCTACCGAGTCCCTCCCATAGTGCATCAAGGGCATATATTGTACGATGGCCCACACCCCGCTGATAGTGTGGCGAAACGAACGTACGCCCCAGTTCCAAAGCCGAGGGTAGATAGTCGTTAACGAAGTGCTGCGAAAGCGAGTAATATCGCCAAATTGAAAGACTCTCTAGTGCAACCTCAGCGCCCAACGAATAGCGGTAACCACCCACAATCTCACCCATCGAGCCATCCCACACAATAAGCTGACGGCACGACCCGTCACAATCCGAGGCGCATCCATTCACACTATCACTAAGCGCGACACCCACCTCCCTAAACGACAAATCGCGCAGTCGCCACACCTCGCGCATAAGCGCTGGATGTTGCGCACCGTCAAAGGTGTAAATATCACTATTGTAATGTGTTGCCCGCCCAAGAAAAGTGGCACTTCGCAACTCCTCCTCCAAGAGTTCTCTCTCACTATTTATCATCCCGAAAATTGATTTTAATTTTTACCTCCACTAAATTATGCTATTTGGCGTTTTTTTACTATCTTCGTCCCGTTATTTTTTACTATGTAAAAAGCGTTACAAAATGGCAGCGGAAACATACCACATACCAGTGATGTTACAAGAGTGCATCGACAACCTCGCAATCAAGCCCGATGGCGTATATATCGACCTTACAATGGGCGGAGGTGGTCACACTCGCGAGATACTCAAGCACCTCGGGCCTAAGGGTCATCTCTACTCCCTCGACCAGGACCCCGATGCTGCAGCAAATGCCCCCGACGACGAGCGCCATACATTCGTGGCCTCGAACTTCCGCTTCGTGCGCGGTGCAATGCGCCTACGCGGCGTTGAGCATGTCGACGGAATATTGGCCGACCTCGGAGTGTCGTCACATCACTTCGACGCCAAGCACCGTGGTTTCTCATTCCGTGGTGAGGCGCTCTTGGATATGCGCATGAACACACGTGGCGGTCGCACAGCTGCCGACATCGTCAACACATACACAAATGATGCCTTAAGTCGCATCTTCGCAGAATATGGCGAGTTGGATACAACATGGAAAATCGCAAACTGCATAGAGCGCGCCCGCAACATCAAGCTTATCACAACAACCGCGGAGCTTGTCGAGGCCGTTAAGCCCTGCACACCACCAAAGGATGAAGCAAAGTTCCTCACGAAGCTCTTCCAGGCATTGCGCATAGAGCTAAATGGCGAGATTGAGGCACTCAAGATGGCACTCGAGCAGAGCTTGAAGCTCCTTGCTCCCGAGGGTCGCTTAGTGGTTATGTCGTACCACTCGTTGGAGGACCGCATAGTAAAGAATTTCATGCGTAGCGGCAATACAGAGGGGCGCATAGAGAAGGACTTCTTCGGTCGTGCTACGACACCCCTTAAGGTCATCACACGCAAGGCTGTAATCCCCACCGACGAGGAGATAGCCCTCAACCCACGTTCACGTAGCGCAAAGTTGCGTGTAGCAGAAAAGATATAGATAGGACAATGAGCGAGGAGAGATATAACCGCAACGAGATTATCGCCGACGACCTCGACGATAGAGCATCGCACGGCACAAGCAAAATGCGCCGCCGCATCGACCGTGAGGTGGTGCGCGTGGAGGAGCAGCAGCCCCAGAAACCTATCAACGAGAAGGTCGAGATAGAGGCAACCGAGCGTATCACACCAACGAAAGATACCGAACTCGAAGAGTGCGACAAGGATAGCAAGCTCGCAGAGGATACTGACGATGCAGAGGGCACAGAGGTAGCCGATGACTCAAAAGAGACGGAAGAGAGCAAGGAGGGTGACCAGGAGAAGGAGGCGCAGCGCCCCAAGCGACTTATAGACCACATCATCACAGGCTCACTACTAACCGACGGCACAGTACCCTACTACCGCTACTTCATAGCGATTGCCGTGATGTGCTTCCTGAGCATCGTACTTACGTTCCTTTCGCTAAATGCCAGCAACGAGTATCGTCGCAAGGAGCGCATGGTAACGACACTCCACGAGCGCTCAGTAATAAAGGATGAGCAGCGCTACGGTCTATCGTCAAAGAGCGCGATAACGGAGCGGCTCCTCGAGCACAACATAGAGCTTGTCGACCTATCGAAAGATAGCCGACTCATAGAAAAGTAACCACAATGAGCACAAAGCAAAGCAATAATAGCAAGTCAGGCGGAGAGAGCAAGCGCGGCCACAAGCAGGATGTAGTGGCACGTGTTCGCTTCCTCTACTTTGCATTTATGGTCATAGGTCTCATAATCGCTGTGCGCCTTATCTGCGTGCAGATTGCGAGCCCCGCGGTTAAGCACAATGCCAAGGTGCTTAAGGAGGGCGTATTTCGCTACGACGAGATCGAGGCACACCGTGGTGCCATCCTCACACGCGACGGCGAACCCCTGGCCATATCGAGCATACGCTACAACGTAGAGTTGGACTTCAAGTCGGAGGGTATCCGCAAGGCTGACAGCATGCTCTACATAAAGAATGCCGACTCATTGGCGAAGCTCCTTGCGCTACATTTCAACAGCGAGGATGCCACAGCCAATAACTACAAATACCTCAGCGCAGAGGACTACTTCAAAATCTTGCGTGATGAGCGCACTCTGGGCAAACACCGCTCATATAAGCTCTTTCCACGCCTCGTGACCATCGACGAGTGGAACGCCATGCGCAGCTACCCCATCCTCAACGGTAACCTCGGCTACGTATATTTTGCACGCCCCGAGGAGCAGCGCCTATACCCCTTGGGTGATGTAGCACGCCAGACCATCGGTCGCCACACGCCCATCACAATCGAGAGCGAGCAGGAGACAAAGAAGATCGAAGGTAAGGGCATTGAGCTAATCTGCAACGACTATCTCACAGGCACAAATGGTTTAGTCAAGGAGCAGTGGATAGCCCACGGCTTCTGGACACGTGTCGATGATGACAAGAACCGCCTATCGGAGGATGGCTGCGACGTAATCACCACCATCGATGCCGGCATACAACGCGCAGCAGATGAGCACCTACGCGAGATACTGCAAAAGGAGAATGCCTCATTTGGCGTAGCGATAGTTATGGAGGTAGAGACGGGCAATGTCCTTGCGATGGTAAGCCTCGGTTCGGGCAAGGAGCGTGGTGACATCTACACCGAGCGTGTGGCAAATCATGCGCTATCGAGCACGATGATGCCCGGTTCGACAATGAAGCTCGCAACAACAATGGCGCTCCTCGAGATTGGCGGCTACGACCTCGACACAAAGGTAAATACCGAGCACTCAAACTCTAAGAAGGGCGTTAAGGTGGGTGCAGCAACTGTCTACGATACCCACGATGCGGGCGAGGGCACAGATGGCAACATCACCCTTGTCGATGCCTTTGCACACTCATCGAACGTATATTTCGCCAAGGCTGTATACGAGAAGTGGAAGGATAACCCCAAGGAGTACACCGCATTCTTGTCGAAGTTAGGGTTCAACGACTACGTAGGCCTCCAGAAGTACGACGAGGAGAAGGGTTCTTTACCTATGGCGGGTTCTACCGAGTGGAATACAAATGGCAGCACATCTACACGTCTGCCACGCTTGGCATACGGTTACGAGTTGATGGTACCCCCTATCCACATGGCGACATTCTACAACGGCATTGCTAACGAGGGCCGCATGGTGGCACCCCGCCTTGTTGACCGCATAGAGCGCGACGGCGAGGTTATAGAGCGCATGCCCACAGTGACACTCGTTGAGAAGATGTGCTCGAAACGCACTCTCAACCTCCTCGACAGCTGCCTCATAGCTGGTGCCTCACGCACATCGGGCAAGTTCAAAGATCTACCCACATCGTTTGGCTGCAAGACGGGCACAGCGCAGATGTGGTCTACGTTTATGTCCATCGGCGAGATTGACCAAAAGCATATGGCAAATGGCATCAACAAATACGACGAGTACTACTACGGTTCTATCGTATGTGTCATGCCAGCCAAGAATCCCAAGTACACTATCTATGTTGGTGTCTGCAAGCAGAAGATGTTTAATGGCGACCCCTACTACGGCATCCTTCTGGCGGGTCCCGTAGCCAACAACATCATGACATATATCCACGCCAACGACCCCACGCTACATGCCGAAGTGGAGAGAGCTCCCGCACCTTACAGTCCTAAGAAGATTAAGGCGGGAAATAGCGACGATGTCAACGAGATAAGCCGCAGACTTTCGGCACACCACTCGAGCACAAACAAGGATAAGGAGTGGAGCCAGGCGAGCATCGACGTGGGTGGTAATAGCACAGTATCGGGCATGGAGTTCGAGGTGGGCACGGTGCCCGACGTACGTGGCATGGGTCTCTCGGATGCGCTCTACCTACTCGAATCTGTGGGTCTAACTGTCACACATAGCGGACATGGCGCCGTACGCACGCAGAGCATCGACCCAGGCAAAAAGATTACAAACGACAATAGCACGATACACCTAACACTCAAGCAATAGCGACTTAGCGAGGCACAGCCTCAGACAAAATAGAGATATGAAACAATTACACGACTTGCTCGACGATGTTCGAGCCTTAGAGATAAAGGGTGCAAACCCCACAATTACGGCGCTCGAGTACGACTCACGCCGCGTGGAGAGTGGCAGTTGCTTCTTTGCTGTGCGTGGCACAGCAAGCGATGGTCACAACTTCATCCCCGCAGCCATAGAGCGTGGTGCCGCAGCCATCGTATGTCAGGAGCTGCCCGCCGAGATTAACGATACGGTCACATACGTTGTAGTGGAGGATACGAACGTTGCTATGGCGGCTATGGCAGCCTCATTCTATGACCACCCCACGTTGGAACTTAAGCTCGTCGGCGTGACGGGCACAAATGGTAAGACCACAACGGCGACACTCCTCTACGATATGTTTATGGCGATGGGCTACAAGGCGGGCCTCATCTCTACGGTTATCTACCGCATAGGTGAGCGCAGCGTGGCATCGACACACACAACACCCGACGCTATACGCCTCAACGCCATGATGCGCGAGATGGTCAACGAGGGTTGTGACTACTGCTTTATGGAGGTATCGTCACACGCCGCTGCCCAGCAACGCATCGCAAACCTACACTTCGCAGGTGCGCTCTTCACGAACCTCACACACGACCACCTCGACTACCACGGCACATACAAGGAGTATATCCGTGCTAAGAAGAGCTTCTTCGACAACCTCGCACCCGAGGCATGGGCTGTGGTGAATGCCGACGACCGCAATGGCGATGTAATGCTCCAGAACTGCAAGGCACGTGGCTACCGTCTCTCGTTGCGCTCAATGGCCGACTACCGCACAAAGATTGTCGAGATGCACCCCGACGGCATGGAGCTCATCCTCGATGGCAAGGAGGTGTGGGTGAAGTTTACAGGACGATTCAACGCCTACAACCTCACAACCGTATATGCCGCGGCGACACTCCTCGGCATCGACAGCACCGAGGTTCTCACAACACTCTCTATGCTCACCCCCGTCGCAGGACGCTTCGAGACAATAACAGCCACAGACCGCACAATGGCGATTGTGGACTATGCCCACACGCCCGATGCTCTGGAGAACGTCATTCAGACTATCGAGGAGATACGCCAAGCGCAGCAGCAACTTATCGTGGTATGTGGTTGCGGTGGCGACAGAGATAAGACCAAGCGCCCCGAGATGGCGAAGATAGCCGTGGAGCACGCCACAACGGCGATATTCACCTCGGACAACCCCCGCACCGAGAATCCCGATGCCATCCTCGATGACATGGTAGCGGGTGTGGCGGGTGCTACAAACTACCTACGCATCAGCGACCGCCGCGAGGCTATACGCACCGCAACGATGCTTGCCAAGGCTGGCGACATCATCCTCATTGCGGGTAAGGGCCACGAGGACTACCAGATTATTGGCACCGTGAAGCACCACTTCGACGACCGCGAGGAGGTGCGCAAAGCATTTGAGACTACACACAACACAAACCGTTAACCGAAACCCACACACAATGTTATACGAGCTTTTTTCATATCTTAAGAACACCGACCTTCCGGGTAAGGACCTCGGAAACTTCCTCTCGTTCCGTGCCGGTGCAGCAATCATCCTATCGTTGCTCATCACCATCTTCTTCGGCAAGTATGTAATCCGCATCTTGCGTCGCAAGCAGATTGGTGAGGATATCCGCGACCTCGGACTCGAGGGTCAGCTACAGAAGAAGGGCACACCTACCATGGGTGGAATCATTATCATTATGGCGGTGCTAATCCCCGTACTGCTCTTTAGCGACCTCTCGAACGTCTATATCCAGCTTATGCTTATCACCACCATATGGCTCGGCTTCATCGGCGGTCTGGACGACTACATCAAGGTTTTCCGCCACAAGAAGGAGGGTCTCAATGGCCGCTTCAAGGTCTTTGGCCAGGTGGGTTTGGGCATCATCGTGGGTACAACGATGTGGCTATCGAGCGATATTGTAATCAAGGAGAAGGACTATATTAACACGCAGCAGGAGATTACCAACGAACAGAGTGGCGAGACGGTAGTTATCAACGATACGGTAACTGTGGAGAAGGGCGAAAAGAAGAGCACGGAGACCTCCATCCCATTCTTCAAGAATACGACACTCGACTACAAGGATATAGTGGGTGGTAACGAGACTATCGGCTGGTTATTCTACATCCTCGTGGCGATATTTATCATCACCGCAGTATCGAATGGTGCAAACCTAACAGACGGCATCGACGGCCTCTTGACCGGCGTCTCGATACCTATTGTCATGGTACTCGGTGTCTTAGCATACCTCTCGGGACATATCATCTACTCGGACTACCTCAACATCATGTATATCCCCGATAGCGCCGAGCTCATCGTCTTTGCTACGGCCTTTGTCGGTGCGTTGGTGGGCTTCTTGTGGTATAACTCCTTCCCCGCGCAGATCTTCATGGGCGACACCGGTTCATTGACCATTGGCGGTATCATCGCCGTCTTTGCCCTCTGCATCCGCAAGGAGTTGTTGTTGCCCTTGTTGTGCGGTGTATTCCTCGTTGAGGCACTCTCTGTAATTATTCAAACAACATACTTCAAATATACCAAGCGTAAGTATGGTGAGGGACGTCGCGTATTTTTGATGTCGCCCATCCATCACCACTACCAGAAGAAGGGTTTGTTCGAGACCAAGATTATGATGCGCTTCTTCATCATATCATTGCTCCTATCAGCCCTCACACTCGTAACATTGAAGATTCAGTAAACACACCAACAACATAGAGCATTATGAAACGTAAGATAGTAGTTTTGGGTGGAGGCATTTCGGGCTACGGTTCGGCAATACTCGCCAAAAAGAAGGGATTTAGTGTATTTCTTACGGATATGGGAAAGATAGCTCCCAAGTTCCGTGAGCGCCTCGATGAGTGGGGCGTGGAGTACGAGGAGGGGCAGCACACCGAGGAGCGCATACTCGACGCTAACGAGGTGATTAAGTCGCCAGGTATTCCCGACACAGCACCCATCGTGGTAAAGATTCGTGAGCGCGGCATACCCGTAATCTCGGAAATTGAGTTCGCAGGTCGCTACAAGGGTGTGGCAAAGACAATCTGCATCACCGGCTCGAACGGTAAGACAACAACGACATCGCTTATCTACAAAATCATGAGCGATGCGGGACGCAAGGTGTCGCTCGGTGGTAACATCGGCGAGAGCTTCGCATACTCGGTAGCCACGGACAAGTATTTCTGGCACGTCTTGGAGCTTAGTTCGTTCCAGCTCGACGGCTGCTACAAATTTAAGGCCGACATCGGCGTATTGACAAACATCACGCCCGACCACCTCGATCGCTACGACTACAAATTGGAGAACTATGCACGCTCGAAGATGCGCATCACGCAGAATCAGGGTGCCTCGGATTTCTTCATCTACTCGGCAGACGACAACGAGACAAATAACATGCTCGCTGAGATGGACGATACGTTGCGCGCACGCCAGTTGCCCTTTGCCATTAACACCGCGATTGCCAGTGGCGATGGTGATGCCATCCTCGAGGGTCACACCTTCACAGCTACCGTAGGCAAGAAGTCGGTGACTATCGACACACGCAAGATGCAGATTGAGGGTATGCACAACATCTACAACGCGATGTCGGCGGCACTTGCGACACTCGCAGCAGGCATCGAGCCCAAGCAAATTAAGCGCTCTATCTACGAGTTCTCACCCGTGGAGCACCGCCTCGAACCCGCAGGCACGGCAAACGACATACAGTGGGTGAATGACTCAAAGGCTACGAACGTAGACTCAGTATGGTACGCCCTCGAGAGCATGAAGCGCCCAACAGTATGGATTGCTGGTGGCACAGACAAGGGTAACGACTACACACCCATCAAGGAGTTTGCGCGCCGCAAGGTTAAGGCTCTTATCTGTATGGGCGTAGACAATACAAAGCTCGTGCGCGACTTCCAGGGCATAGTACCCGTAATCCGCGACTGCCACACCTTCGAGGAGGCGATGGCAGCGGCACGCGACGAGGCTAAGGAGGGCGACACCGTGCTTCTATCTCCCGCATGTGCAAGCTTCGACCTCTTCCGCAACTACGAGGAGCGTGGTCGCATGTTCAAGGAGTGGGTAAAGGAGAATGTATTAAAGCAATAGGCAGATGTCACGTAAGAGCAAAAAAGAGGCAGAGGTAACACCTGACGAGCTCCTCACGCGCAGGAAGCGCATATTGGAGGGCGACCGAACACTGTGGATTATATTCGCAGTGCTCATCGTCATATCCATCCTCGTAGTCTACTCATCGACCGCAAAGATGGCATACGACATCACCACCGACCTCTCAACAACCGACTCACTACGCCAGCAGCTTATGCTCGTGGTGATGGCGGTGCTCATAGTCTTCATCACCCACAAGATAAACTACACCACCGTACGTCTGCTCACGCCAGGCTTCTTCTGGCTCTTTGTCTTTTTGACGGTGCTCACCTACTTTGTGGGTGGCACGACAAATGGCGCGGCACGCTGGCTCCCCATCGGTTCGTTCCAGTTGCAGCCCTCGGAGGGTCTTAAGGTGCTCACTATACTTATGTTGGCACGCCGCATGGAGACACGCCAGAAGGATATAGACAAGATATCGCTCTTGCCCACATCGTGGCGACTACGCGACCCTAAGCAGATGAAGATCATAAAGGAGAATACATGGCCACTCGTAGGCCCCATGGCTATTGCGTGTGCCGTAATCCTCCCCGCCCACACCTCGTCGGCGGTGCTCATCTTCGTGGCCTCACTACTCATGCTCTACATTGGTCGTGTGTCACTTAAGGAGCTTATCAAGTTTGTCGCTGTGACCTCGGCAGTAGGTATTCTCGGCATCGCAACGATGTCGCTCGTGGGCATGGGACGTGGTGACACGGCGGGAGGACGCTTCTCGCAGTGGATAAACACGTGGGTAGATGGCCAACACGATGCTGTGTACGAGTTCTCGGATACGGAGCGCGCGATGATTGCGATACACGAGGGTGGCATCTTCGGCAAGGGTGCGGGACATAGCGCCTCACGTGCCGCAATTATCCACCCCGAGAGTGACTACGCCTACTCATTCTTCACCTCGGAGTATGGCATCGTGGCAGCGATAATACTCATGCTACTCTACCTCTGGATAACATTCCGTGCGATAGAGATATGCCGTCGCTGCACAAAGCCCTTCCCAACGCTCATAACCGCAGGCTTAGGACTACTCATAACGTGCCAGGCGCTGCTACACATAGTCGTACAGGTAAACATCCTCCCCGAGACGGGACAGAACCTCCCACTCGTATCACGAGGTGGTTCGTCGCTGATATTCACCGCCATAGCCTTTGGCTTGATACTCAGCGTAAGCCGTACGAACGAACAGAACGAAGTATTAAAGGAGAGTAAAGAGAGTAAAGAAAATGAGTGACGTTATAAGATTGGATAAGTATCTGTGGGCAGTGCGCGTATTCAAGACACGCAGCGATGCCGCAGATGCCATACGCCAAAACCGCGTATTAGTCAATGATGCCTACGCCAAGCCCTCGCGCGAGGTTAAGGTGGGCGACATGATATCGGTGCGTCGTGAGCGCGTGCACTACAGCTATAAGGTTCTCGACCTTGTGTCGAGCCGCCAACCCGCAAAGAATGTGCCCATGTACTGCCTCAACTGCACTCCACAGGAGGAGTTGGACAAACTAAACGTGCCACACGAGACCATCTTCGTCTTCCGCGAGCGCGGCATGGGACGTCCCACGAAGAAGGACCGCCGAAACATCGACGCACTGATGGACGGTTTCTTCTACGACGCAGACGACGACATGACAGACGACGAGGATTAATTGATATTAAACAAAGGAATAAACAATAACAAATTAAAATACAACGATTTATGGAATACGATTTCAGAGCCATAGAGTCTAAATGGCAGAAGAGATGGCAAGAGGAGGGCACCTACAAAGTTGACGTAGATGCTTCTCGCCCCAAGTTCTACGTGTTGGATATGTTCCCCTACCCATCGGGTGCGGGTCTCCACGTAGGTCACCCACTCGGTTACATCGCATCGGACATCTACTCACGCTACAAGCGTCAGAGTGGTTTCAACGTGCTTCACCCCATGGGTTACGACGCCTTCGGTCTCCCCGCAGAGCAGTATGCTATCCAGACAGGTCAGCACCCCGCAGTAACAACTGAGGAGAACATCTCTCGCTACCGCTCACAGCTCGACAAGATTGGTTTCTCATACGACTGGTCGCGCGAGGTACGCACATGCGAGCCCGACTACTATCACTGGACACAGTGGGCATTCCTCAAGATGTTCGACCACTGGTACAACAACCTTACACAGAAGGCTGAGCCTATCACAGCACTCGTAGCACACTTCGAGGCTGAGGGTACCGCAGGCATCGACGCAGCAGAGACCGCACACCTCACATTTACCGCCGAAGAGTGGAAGGCTATGAGCGAGGCAGAGCGCGAGCAGGTGTTGCAGAACTACCGCCTTGCATTCCGCGCTGACACCATGGTAAACTGGTGCCCCGCACTCGGCACTGTATTGGCAAACGACGAGGTTAAGGAGGGTCTCTCAGTGCGTGGTGGCCACCCCGTAGAGCAGAAGCGCATGAAGCAGTGGTTGTTGCGCGTTACAGCATACGCACAGCGCATGCTCGATGGCCTCGACAAGCTCGAGTGGAGCGAGTCGTTGAAGGAGATTCAGCGCAACTGGATTGGCCGCTCGGTGGGTGCACAGGTCTTCTTTGATGTTAAGGACTCGGAACGCAAGCTCGAGATCTTCACTACACGCCCCGATACTATCTACGGCGTTACTTTCATGGTTATCGCCCCTGAGCACGAGTGGGTAGAGGAGCTTACAACCGAGGAGAATCGCGAGGCTGTCGAGGCATATATCGCCGAGACTAAGCGCCGCTCGGAGCGTGAGCGTATCGCCGATACAAAGCGTGTTAGCGGTGTTAAGACTGGTTCTTACGCTATCAACCCATTCTCTGGTCGCGAGATTCCTATCTATATCTCTGACTACGTATTGGCGGGCTACGGTACAGGTGCTATCATGGCAGTTCCTGCACACGACTCACGCGACTACGCCTTTGCACGTCATTTCGGCATCGAGATTATCCCCGTTGTTGAGGGCGGCAACCTCGAGGTTGAGTCGTACGATGCTAAGGAGGGTAACGTAATCAACTCGGATATCATCAACGGCATGGATGTAAAGGATGCCATCAACTTCATGTTCGAGGAGGTTGAGCGCCGTGGCTTGGGCAAGAAGCTTATCAACTACCGCTTGCGCGATGCTATCTTCTCACGCCAGCGCTACTGGGGCGAGCCATTCCCTATCTACTACAAAGATGATGTAGCTTACCGTCTCTCTGACGAGCAGCTTCCTCTCACATTGCCCCCTATCGAGAACTTCGGTCCTACCGAGGAGGGTGAGCCACCTTTGGCACGCGTGGAGAAGTGGCACACAGCAGAGGGCTACCCCTATGAGCTCTCGACAATGCCCGGCTTCGCTGGCTCATCGGCATACTTCCTTCGCTATATGGATCCCCACAACAACAAGGGTCTCGTGGGCAAGGAGGCAAACGAGTACTGGCGCAATGTTGACTTGTATGTGGGTGGTATCGAGCACGCAACAGGTCACCTCATGTACTCACGCTTCTGGAATATGTTCCTCTACGACCTCGGTTATGTATGCGAGTCGGAGCCATTCAAGAAGCTCGTAAACCAGGGTATGATTCAGGGTCGTTCAAACTTCGTGTACCGCATCGTGGGCACAAACCAGTTTGTATCACTCGGTCTTAAGGATCAGTACCAGACACAGGAGATTCACGTCGACGTAAACATCGTCAAGAACGACGTTCTCGACCTCGACGCCTTCCGCGCATGGCGCCCCGAGTTCAACGATGCAGAGTTCGTATTGGAGGATGGCAAGTATATCTGCGGCTGGGCTGTGGAGAAGATGTCTAAGTCTATGTTCAACGTCGTTAACCCCGACTACATCGTCGAGGCTTACGGTGCCGACACATTGCGTATGTACGAGATGTTCCTCGGACCCTTGGAGCAGTCTAAGCCCTGGGATACTAACGGTATCGACGGCGTACACAAGTTCTTGCGCCGCTTCTGGGCTAAGTTCTACTCTCGCGATGGCGTGCTCCTCGTAAACGACGAGAAGGCGACACCCGCAGAGCTTAAGATACTCCACAAGACCATCAAGAAGGTTGGCGAGGATATCGAGAACTTCTCGTTCAACACCTCTGTTGCGGCATTTATGATCTGCCTCAACGAGCTTGGCGACTGCTCAAAGCGCGAGATTTTGGAACCTTTGACAGCTCTTATCGCACCCTTCGCACCACATATCGCTGAGGAGTTGTGGCACGTGCTCGGCCACGAGACAACGGTATGCGACGCCGCATTCCCCAAGTTCATCGCCGAGTACCTCGTGGAGAACTCATTCGAGTACCCCGTTATGATCAACGGCAAGCTCCGCTTCAAGCAGGAGTATGCCCTCGACCTTACTCAGGATGATATCGTGGCACACATCGTCACTACCGAGGGCGCACAGAAGTGGCTCGAGGGCAAGCAGCCTAAGAAGATCATCGTGGTCAAGGGCAAGATCATCAACATCGTGATGTAATGCGTAGGTTTATTTCGGAGTCGGTATTTGCCGGTCTATTGATCGGCATTGCCGGCCTCGTATTCCTGCACGTCGGAGGCTTAGATGAGGGCAGAGGTTTCGGAGAGTTGGCTGGTGCTGTGCTCTTCGCCTTTGGACTTATGTCGGTAAGCGTGAGCAAGGCGTTGCTCTTCACGGGCAAGGCGGGCTACCTCCCATATAAGGAGTCGTTGCAGCTTATCCCTATGGTTCTGTTTAATGCTGTGGGCTGCCTCCTCATGGCGGGCATAGCATACTCCACCTTCAACGAGAATGCCCTGGCGACGCTCGATGCCGTTATGGCGGCACGCGAGGCTGCGTCGTGGCGCATCGCTATAACCTCCATAGGTACGGGAATCATCGTTACGATGGCTCTGCATGGCGTGCGTAATGGCACCTACCTCCCACTGCTCTATGGCGTACCCGTATTCATCATGTGTGGACTGCCCCACAGCATCGCCGACGCCTTCTACTACTGCGTGGCAATACTACACGGGAAGTTCGCTTGGTGGATGATTATGGCGTGGGTGTGGTCGGTCATCGGCAACTACATCGGCTGCAACCTACCCCGCTGGTTTATGGGCGACAAGTTCGAGACTAAATAACAAATTAGTGGCTATCCTTTCGGATAGCCATTTTTTTTGTGACTCGACCTCAAAATAGCAGACATCACACTATTTAACTATGCCGATACTTTGAGAATCGGGCCGAAATTAGTAACTTTGTGGTATGGAGAGGATAACTATCATAGTGCGCGCTGCGGTGCGCGAGGATGCTGCGATTATCGCCGAGGCTGTGGCTATGGCTATTGGTGACGAGACGGCACTACGCAACTACTGCGGCGAGGAGTACATAGCAGTGCTCACAGAGATTGCACGCCGCGAGGCTACGCAGTATAGCTGGCAGTATGCCCTTGTTGCCGAGGTGGATGGCACGGCGGCGGGCGCTATTGTGGGCTACGACGGCGCAGAGCTCTACACCCTACGCGAAGGTACGTTTGCCACGCTCCGCGACTGCATAGGGCGCACGCCGACAGTTGTTGACGAGACCTCTGCGGGCGAATACTACCTCGACTCTGTGGGTGTCTTGCCTCAGTTTCGAGGTCTTGGCGTAGGTCGCGCCTTGGTGTCAGCATTTTGCAACAAGGTCTTTGCTATGGGGCATAACCGCGTGGGACTTATCGTAGATTATGAAAACCCCGATGCCGAGAAGTTATACACCTCGCTCGGCTTTAGGCGCGTGGGCACACGCCCATTCTTCAACCACCAGATGTGGCACTTGCAGAGGTGCGCAACAATAGCCAACACACTCAACAACATTGAGGAGCATGCAACCGACACTAATATTCGCAAACGAGTGGAGCAGTCATTAGATATCACCCCCTTTCAGCGGAGGGTGTATCTGGAGTTACTGAGCGTGCCTTGTGGTCAGACTATCACATATGGTGAATTGGCACGTCGTATAGGTTGTCGCAGTGCTCAAGCTGTGGGGCAAGCTCTCAAACGAAACCCCTTTGCTCCATACGTACCATGTCATAGAGTAGTAGCTTCGGATGGTTCAATAGGAGGATATTTTGGACAACGTAACGGCAAACATATTGAGCGAAAACGAGAACTGCTCGAAATTGAGAAACAATATAATGGGAGTGACGATGCAAAATCAATATAAAAAACCAAGGCGAGTATTTGTTACAGGTGCAGGACATGGCATTGGTCGTGCCATTGTCGAAGCATTTACGAAGGAGGGCGACCGCGTTGCCTTCTGCGACATAGACACCGCACGCGGCGAGGAGGTAGCGGCAACTACGGGAGCACGATTCTTTGCCCTCGATGTCTGCAATAAGGAGGCATTGGAGGGCGCTGTAAAGACCCTGTTAGAAGAGTGGGGCGACCTCGATATAATAGTCAACAATGTGGGTGTAAGTGAGTTTCAGTCCATTACCGAGACCACAGTGGAGCACTTCGAGAGGGTCATTAACACCAACCTCCGTTCCGCCTTTATCACCTCGCGCCTCTTGGCCATGCACCGCGCGAAGATGGGCACATCAAATCCGTACGGTCGCATCGTAAACCTATGTTCTACGCGCTACCAGCAGAGCGAGCCCCACAGCGAGGCATACGCAGCGTCGAAGGGCGGCATATGGTCGTTGACACATGCGCTCGCGGTGTCGCTCGCGCCATATCATATCACGGTTAACTGCATCGCCCCAGGCTGGATAAGTGTCAACGAGGATGAGGTATTGCGCCCCGAGGATCATGCTTTCCACCCATCTGGCCGTGTTGGCAAGGCTGAGGATATAGCACGTGCCTGCAACTTTCTATGCGACGCGAATAGCGACTTTA
>JAEZPN010000091.1 GCA_023413645.1 Bacteroidota bacterium | reverse complement strand
GCACCAACCTCCTCCAAAAGACGATATGTCTCCATAAATTCCTCCTCGCCCTCACCAGGAAAACCGACGATGACATCGACACCAAGGAACGAATCGGGCATGAGCTCACGAATCTTTGCAATGCGCTCACGATAGCGCTCTGCAGTATAGCGACGACGCATTAAACCGAGGATACGTGTTGAACCACTCTGCAAGGGGATATGAAAGTGAGGAACAAATTTAGGTGACTTGGCGCAAAACTCTATAATCTCGTCAGTTATGAGATTTGGCTCAATGCTCGAAATACGATAGCGCTCGATGCCATCTACCCTATCCAACTCGCGTAACAAATCGATGAAACGCTCACCCGTAGTGCGACCGAAATCACCCGTGTTGATACCCGTAATCACAATCTCCTTTTGGCCCGCTGCAGCGATCTCATGAGCCTCGGCAACAATATCTGCAATGGGGATATTTCGACTTGAGCCACGAGCATAGTGAATAGTGCAGTAGGCACACTTATAATCACAACCATCCTGCACCTTCAAAAACGAACGTGTGCGATCGCCCGAAGAGTAGGCCGCAAAGAAGCGAGTGAGGTTCTCGACAGAGCAGCTGTAGACCTCTGCTTTACCCCTCTCCTTGAGCTCAACCACTCGTTTATATAAATCACCTTTATCATTGTTACTCAAAACAATATCAACACCCTCTATAGCAGCAATAGCCTCGGGCTTAAGCTGTGCATAACAACCCGTAACTGCGATGATTGCATTGGGGTTGCGACGGTGTATTTTGCGGATGATATTACGACACTTCTTATCGGCATGTTCCGTAACCGAGCAGCTGTTAATCACCGCCACATCGGTAGGCTCCGATGGCTCAACACGCTTGTATCCGCCACGCTCAAACTCGCGAGCCAAGGTAGATGACTCCGAAAAGTTGAGCTTACAGCCCAAAGTGTGAAAACTTACCCTCTTCTCCTGCATAAAAAAATCATTTTACAATTTTATTGTAACCCTCATTTGAGCCACTTTCATTGTGCGAAGTTACAAAAAGTTAAGATAAAGTGAAAAAAGATTTCGTTGTTACGCGAAAAAAAAGTACATTTGCGGGATTATTATTAAAAGATAGTATGAGTGTATTCGAGGCCATAGCAACGTATGAGCATCTTGCCGATGCCTTTATAGCATGTCTGCTCTCTGCCATAACATGTGGCATTGTGGGTAGTTATGTCGTGGCACGCCGCATGGTATTCCTTAGCGGAGGTATCACTCACGCCTCGTTTGGCGGTCTCGGTCTTGCACTATATGCCGGCTTCAACCCTCTCTTGGGAGCACTTGCATTTGCCTCGGTAGCCTCGGTAGGCGTTGAGTTCGCATCGCGCCGTGGTCACATAAGAGAGGACTCAGCCATAGGCATCATTTGGTCGATAGGCATGGCCTTAGGTGCGCTATTCATGTCGCTAACACCAGGCTACGCGGCAGAACTCCCCAGCTACCTCTTCGGAAGCATATCGCTTGTAGATGGCGGAGATATTAAGTGGCTTGTGACACTCATGGTGGTTGTCGTAGCGGGCGCACTACTCTTGGGTCGTAGAATAATGTACATAACATTCGACGAGGAGTATGCACGTAGCCAGGGACTACCCGTGGCACTCATATCATACATGATGGCGGTGATAGTGGCAATAACCATAGTGCTGTCAATCAAGGTTATGGGCATCGTGCTACTGATGTCGCTAGTGACCATACCGACAGTTAAGGCGAACACCCTAACGAAGGATTTCCGCCACATCACCCTACTCGCCGTGGCGATTGCCTTAGTGTGCAACATGGCGGGATTCATCATGAGCTTCGAGATAGAACTACCAAATGGAGGAGGTCTCCCAACGGGTAGCTGTATAATATTCCTACTCTCAATAACGTTACTCGCAGCAAAGCTCTTCGACATGATACGTCGCAGAGTGCAAAAGAGAGCGACACGAGTGTAGGCCTTGGAAATTTGATATATGAAGAACAGTAATAGTACCATACTATCGCTTTTGGCGTTACCACTGCTCGGATGGTTTACGCACCTTGCCGCAGCAAAACTCTACGACCTCATCGACTGGTCGTGGGGAGTGATTACCATCCCCCTATGGATTGCAATCGTGCTCATCATCGTCTCGATGTTGATGGTACGCGTACACCGCCTCGTGATCAAGGCCTATATGGGACCCTTGGCTGCGACCTTCTTCATCGTGCTCTTTATCCTGATGATGAACTTCGTGTGGCGATATATCGACGAGCTCACGGGCAAGGGTCTCGACTTCTTTACCATAGCCGAGCTTGTCGTCTGCGCGACGGCAAACATGGTGCCTCTGGGTCTACCTCTGGCGTTGCTGCTCTCATCCATCATGGCACTCGGCAACCTTGGCGAGCACTACGAGCTTCTTGCGATGAAGTCCTCGGGTATGTCCATTATGCGCATCCTGCAACCACTTATTATCATCGTAGGCCTTATCTCTGTGTTTAGTTTCTACCTCACAAACAACATCGTACCCGCAGCAAACAAGCGCATGTACGACATCCTGTTCGACATACGCGAGCAGCGACAAGAGCTTCAATTCCAGGATGGCATGTTCTTCAACGGTCTCCCCGACATGAGCATCCGCGTAACACATCAGGAACCCGACACAAAGGAGCTTCACGACGTCCTTATCTTCGATACGCGCGATAAGAATGGCGACATGACAACCACCGTAGCCGAGTCGGGACATATACGCATGTCGGACGATAAGGGCTACCTCTACGTGACACTGCACAACGGACGCACTTATGAGCACACACGCAATAGCCAGTGGTACGACAAGAATAGCATACGCATACACGAGTTCACACGCCAGGATGCCACAATCCCCATCGACAAGGTGGCGACACCCGATGGCGATATGTCGCGCGAGTTCTCGGAGTCTAACACACGTAATATGAGTGGTTTGGAGGAGTTGATGGACTCATTGAAGGTGGAGATTGAGCACTACAACGTCGTAAGCCTCACGCCCACAGTGAAGCGACAGATATTTGTGCGCGACACAACCATCTTCCCCGACGACAGCCTCCACATCGACCGCACGGCGTTCAAACCTATAAACTTCTACGACTCGATTGGAAACCTCTCTATCCGTCAGCGTGCGAAGGTATACCAGGTGGCATATAATCAGGCTCGCTCGGCACAGGGTTCCTACTCCTTCGACGAGCAGTCATCAAAGATTCCGCTTACGCAGTACTACCGTTCGCTAAACGAGTGGCACCGCAAGCTAACATTGCCCGTATCTATCCTTATCTTCTTTATGATTGGTGCACCCCTTGGTGCTATCATCCGTAAGGGTGGTCTCGGTCTACCTGCCGTTATCTCAGTCATCTTCTTCGTTATCTTCTACGTCATTAGTATCTGGGGCGAGAAGATGGCAAAAGAGGGTACGTGGGATGCACTCTACGGCATGTGGCTGCCGATACCGATATTTATGCTTGTGGCGATATACCTTACTATCAAGGCTAAGAACGACTCGTCGTTACTCGACACCGACTGGTATGACGTGCGCATACGTCGCATGGCAAAGCGCATAAGTAAGTTCTTTAAGCGATTTAAGAAGAACAAAAAATAAGTAATAAAACGATACAAGATATGGATGCAAAGAGTTTAAGAATTGTTTTCATGGGTACACCCGAGTTCGCCTCTACCTCGCTTAAGTGCTTGGTGGCGGAGGGCTACAACATTGTCGCTGTCGTAACAACACCCGACAAACCCGCAGGCCGCGGACAGAAGGTGCACGAGAGCGATGTTAAGTGCACAGCACGCGAGTTGGGTCTCCCCATACTCCAGCCCGAGAAGTTGCGCGATGAGGCATTCCTCGCAGCACTCAAGGAGCTAAACCCCGACCTCGGCATCGTAATCGCTTTCCGCATGTTGCCCGAGGTTGTATGGGCAATGCCCCGCCTCGGAACATTCAACCTCCACGCCTCGCTATTGCCCCAGTATCGCGGTGCTGCGCCCATCAACTGGGCCATCATAAATGGCGAGAAGGAGACAGGTGTAACAACCTTCTTGCTCAACCACGAGATTGATAAGGGCGCTATCATCGAGCAGGAGCGCACCGAAATTCTCCCCGAGGATAACATCGGCACACTCTACGACCGCCTCATGGTGATTGGTTCGCACCTCGTAACACGCACCGTAGATAAGCTTGCCGAGGGCAACTACACCACCATCGAGCAGATGCACATCGACGAGGCAACACTTAAGCCTGCACCCAAAATCTTTAAGGAGGATGGCCGCATTGACTGGTCACGCAACGCTGAGGATATCCACAACCTCGTGCGTGGACTATCTCCCTACCCTGCTGCGTGGACACCTATATATAAAGATGGTGCAGAGAGTGGCTCGGCAAAGGTCTTTACCACACGCTTTGAGCTATGCAACCACAACGCCACACCCGGCACACTCAAGACTGACGGTCGCACACACCTTGCTGTAGCAGCAGCTGACGGCTGGGTATATATCGAGGAGCTACAGATGGCAGGCAAGCGCCGCATGGCAATAAAAGATGTATTGCTCGGTTGGCGACTATCGAACGAGACATTCCAGGAGTAATTTGCGATTTTATACTAAAGAGAGAGCAATTCAGAGAGCACCACATGGTGTTCTCTGTTTTTTTTCCGCCTTACCATGCGTTAGAAAACAGAAGAGTAGAGCCTCAAAAGTGGCCCTCAAATTCGCCACCCATAAAACACACAAGTAAAAAAACTTGCATATTGCATAAAGTCATCGTTATTCATTGAATATCAACGATATGTAATTAGAAAATATGCAAACATGACACAAATTTCGACTAATTTCATCCTTGTTGAAAGGGGCTTATTCGTATTATATATATAGGGCACTTTGTAAAATCATCATCCGCAGCAGTGTGGATGGAGGTAGAAAAGTGTATAATGTTTAACCTATAAAATTTAACTATTATGAAGCAGTTTTCAGAAGGCAAGGTCACAATCCGTATTCGTGTCAAGCGAGCAAGTGTAGAGTCTATGCGCTCGCAACCGCTACACACATCGCAACGAGAGGTAGAGGCTACGGACAAGTATGCAGATTTTGAGTATTGTGCAACACTCACTCCGGAGCTATACGCCAAGCTATTGTCATATGGTAGCAACGTGGAGGTATTAGCACCAAAGGAAGCAAGGCTCGGAATATATAATCGCATAATGAATATGTCGTTTATATATAGCGAGGAGATGGCACGTACCAAGATAGGTAAGGCTGTAATATATGCTACAAATAAATTCCCAAAGGCCAATATCGCAAGAGTGCGACATTCGCTCGAGATGCAGAGAGGCATAGACTATATTCGTCGTTTAGATGCTTGTATGCTCTATCTCGAGGCAACGCAAGGCTGGGAGTATATAAAGAAGTTTAGTCTCAACGACACCGACACACTTACCATATTCCAGCGTGGCGATACCCAGGGCGTATATATGTGTTCTTCGGAGGAGGTGCGAGCAAAACTGCGTGAGGCAGAGATTGGCTCTATTGACGATATTGTAGAGGTTTATCGCAACCATCATCACCCCAAGATGCAACCTTGGCCCTATGACCACTCTCTGGTGCAAGCGTTGATATCATACTTCGGTGTATATGTCAAGTGCCACTATTCCAAGG
>JAEZPN010000067.1 GCA_023413645.1 Bacteroidota bacterium | reverse complement strand
TTGTTCTTCCCCACTATGCGCCCCGAGAAGAAGGTTGTGGCAGATGCAGAGGAGGTTTACACCGAGGCAGGCATCCCCGCAGAGTGGGTTGCTGTGGTGCAGAAGATGGGTTATATCACCCTCGAGTCGTTCAAGAACACCGCTTCTACTGGTGGCATGAAGCTCTTCAACGACCTTTGCGGCTTCAACAAGAAGAACAAACTCGGTCTTGCTACAGCGGAGATTAAGGCTTGGATCGAGGCTCAGGCTCAGTAATTATAAAACATAAAAAGATATAGACAATGAGAAAGAAGATTGTTGCGGGTAACTGGAAGATGAACACCTTGCCCGCGGAGGGTGTAGAGCTCGCTAAGGGCGTAGCAGCTGGTCGTAAGGATGTTTGTGACTGCGTGACACTTATCGTATGTCCTCCCTTCACACACCTCCACAGTGTTATCGAGACATTGAAGGGTTCAAACATCGCTGTTGGCGCTCAGGACTGCGCAACAGAGGTTAAGGGTGCTTACACTGGCGAGGTATCTGCAGAGATGATCGCAGCACTCGGTTGCGAGTATGTTATCCTTGGTCACTCAGAGCGCCGTCAGTACTATGGCGAGACATCTGAGACCTTGAACAAGAAGATGGCACGTGCTTACGAGAACAACCTCACTCCTATCTACTGCGTGGGTGAGAACCTTGAGGAGCGCGAGGCTGGTCGCCACTTCGAGGTATGCAAGCAGCAGCTCGAGGAGGTAGTATTCAACCTCACTGAGGAGCAGTTCGCAAAGCTCGTTATCGCTTACGAGCCCGTTTGGGCTATCGGCACTGGCAAGACTGCTACTGCTGAGCAGGCAGAGGAGATTCACGCTTACATCCGCGAGGTGTTGCGCTCAAAGTTCGGCGCTGCAGCTGAGGAGTGCGCTATCCTCTATGGTGGTTCATGCAAACCCTCTAACGCTGGCGAGATCTTCTCAAAGGAGAACGTAGATGGCGGTCTTATCGGTGGTGCTGCACTTAAGGCTGAGGACTTCCTCGGTATCGGTAAGGCATTCTAAAGAATCGTATAACAAGGTTATTTAGATTTTTTTACAGGGATAGGAAGTGGTAGTCTGCTTCCTATCTCTTTTATTTTCCGCAAGTTAACATCTTGATATAAATAAAAGGTTATAGTTGTATAAAAATATTTAGTTTTGATTTATGATATTTTAGTCCTATTTTTGCAACAGAAAACAACAACAATGTATAACCAATAAAGACTAAGATATTATGGCAACTAAATTTTATAAGTGTAACAGATGTGGTAATGTAGTAGAGAAGGTCGTAGATTCAC
Source organism: Bacteroidota bacterium (assembly GCA_023413645.1). Taxonomy (GTDB): domain Bacteria; phylum Bacteroidota; class Bacteroidia; order Bacteroidales; family Rikenellaceae; genus Alistipes. The sequence goes on along the minus strand of JAEZPN010000067.1, from coordinate 13,379 downwards.
GTGTTCCCGTAATCTGCTGTGGTGAGAAGATGGAGGAGCTTATCCCCAACACCGTTGATGCAAGTGGAGAGAAGCATGTTCCTGTGGTGACAGACCTTGGCGATGGTCGCATCAAGGTTGAGGTGGGAAGTGTACACCACCCAATGGAGGAGGCGCACCACATAGCATTCATCTACGTTGAGACTGAGCGCGGTGGTATTCGCGTAAACCTCAAGGATGAGCCTGTGGCAGTGGTGTACGTCGGCGATGAGAAGGTAAAGGCGGTCTATGAGTACTGCAATTTGCACGGCCTCTGGAAGGTGGAGTTGTAGGAGTTACGACATAATAATATATAGGTAAGAGTTCGGCATTGCGCCGAACTCTTTTTGCTTTTGTGGCGAAACTTTCTAACTTTGCATAAAATTACACGCCGTATGCTACACCGCTTTGCATCAAATATCGAGGGCATAGAGCTACCGAGGCTCTTTACATACCCCTTCCACTATACGCCACACCCCTTGTGTAGGGTTGCGGCAGAGGAGGTGCAGGCATATATAGCCTCGCGCGAGGAGTGGCATGAGGAGCTGTCGAAGGGTAAGATGTTCGGTGTCCTGGTTGTCGAGGCCGAGGGTGAGTTGGGCTTCTTGGCTGCCTTCTCGGGTAACCTCGCGGGAAGTAATTGTCATACGTACTTCGTCCCTGCGGTCTATGATATGTTGCGCCCAGGGGAGTTTTTTAGGCGTGGCGAGGCGGAGATTTCTGCTATAAATGAGCGTATTAAGAGCCTTGAGGCGAGTGAGGAGTACCTCGCTGCAAAGAGCGGCCTTGCTGAGGCCGAGCGCGAGTGTGAGGCGACGCTTAAGGCTATAAAGGTGCGCCTTAAGGAGGGTAAGGAGTTGCGTAGCAGGCAGCGTGCCGAGGGTGTGTCCGATGAGGAGGCGCTCATTCTTGCTTCGCAGCGCGAGAATGCCGAGGCACAGCGCTTGAAGCGTGCGTCGAAGGAGCGCGTGGAGCGTGCAGCGGTACACCTCGCAACATTGCAGATGGAGATTGATGAGCTTAAGCAGGAGCGTCAGCAGCGCTCTGCGGAGCTTCAGACAATGATATTCAAGGAGTTTAGGATGCTTAATGCCGAGGGTGTGGAGCGCGACCTCTGCGACCTCTTTGCTCCTACGGCACAGCAAGTGCCACCCGCGGGTGCTGGAGAGTGCGCAGCGCCCAAGCTGTTGCAGTATGCCTACCGCTGTGGTATGCGCCCCGTGGCTATGGCGGAGTTCTGGTGGGGTGCCTCGCCTAAGGGTGAGGTGCGCCAGCATGGCCTCTTCTATCCCGCGTGCAACGGCAAGTGCAAGCCCATTTTAAAGCATATGCTCGTGGGCCTTGAGGTGGAACCCAACCCGCTGATGGAGATTGCGCCTCCCGAGCCAAAGGTCGTGTGGGAGGATGGCGATATTGTGGTTATAGATAAGCCGAGCGGCATGCTCTCGGTGAGGGGTAAGTCGGGTGTGCGCTCTGCCCAGGAGTGGGCCGAGGAGCGATACCCCGAGGCGATGATTGTGCACCGTCTCGACCAGTCAACATCGGGTATCCTTGTTATCGCAAAGCATAAGGTGGCGCACGAGGCGCTGCAAAAACAGTTTATCTCGCGCACGGTCAAGAAGAGCTATGTTGCACTGCTTGAGGGGGTTGTAGCTGAAAAGAGGGGTGAAATACGCCTGCCCTTAAAACTCGATTACGAAAATCGCCCCCGCCAGATGGTTGCTGAGGATGGCCGCGCAGCGCATACTATTTTTGAGGTTGAGGGTTACGCTGACGGCCGCACGCGCATACGCTTCTATCCCGTTACGGGTCGCACGCACCAGCTACGTGTCCATGCTGCCCATGCCGAGGGCTTGAATACCCCTATTGTTGGTGATGATATATATGGCACAAGTGCCGAGCGCCTTATGCTCCATGCCGAGACTATAGAGTTCGAGCATCCCACCTCTGGCGAGGTTATCTCCCTTACCAGCAAGGCGGAGTTTTAGAGTACAATAGCAAAATAGGCTGTCCAATCGGACAGCCTATTTTTTGTTTATGTAACTACTCTCTTACGTAGTGGGGCATCTCGGCGGGGATCTCCAATGAGAACTCAACAAGACCCGCTACATCGCCCGACTCGTACCAAGGGGTCTGGTAGATGAGTTTGCGGATGCCGCGCTTCTCAATGGTGTAGGCGTTATTCTCGCCATTGGTGATAAGGCGCTGGATAATCTGGCGTGAACGCTCAGAGTGGCAAGGAATCATAGACTTGTTACGCACGTCGCCATTAACCTCTATAGAGCGTTTGTTCTGGTAGAGGACTACGCCGTCGAGGTCGCAGACAGTGATAGCGCAAGTCTTGAGGTTGTCGCCCCAGGGGCAACGGATGTCATCAAAATTCATAGTCGTATTATGTTAGTTTATTCTATATACATTTCTTACTCCCTTGATGCGGCGCAGTGAGTGCAACAACATATCGACAATGCTGCTGCTGGGTACCTCGACAGTGAGCTGTGCCGTAGCCATGCCATCGCCCTTGGGGTTGTAGTTGATGCCGCGCACCGAGAGCTTGAGCTCCTTAGTCGCCGTATCCATAATTATCGTTGCGAGGCCTGGGACATCGGCAGCCGTTATAGCAACCGTCACGCGGAAAGCACCCACGGCATCATCTCTCCAGCGCGCCTCCATAACGCGGTAGGGGTAGCGCTCGCGCATACGGCGGGCGTTGGGGCAGTCGCTGCGGTGGATGGTGATGCCCGAGTTGATGGTCACAAAGCCGAAGATGTCGTCGCCCTTGATGGGGTTGCAGCAGCGGCCCATCTTGTACTCGATGTTGTTGATGCGCTCGTCGATAACAAGAGCATCGGTACGGCGTGGTGCATCGGTTTCGCGCTCCTCCCTAAGGCGCGCCTTGCGCTCCTCGACCTCGGCAGCAGCCTGGCGGCGTGCCTCATCTGCCTCGCCCGAGAGCCACTGCATAAGGATATTCTTCACAGCGCCAATATCGACCTTCTGGTCGGCGATAAGCGTGTATAGCTCGTTGCCGCGGCGTACCTTATAGTATTTGCACAGGTAGGCAACAGCCTCATCTATAGCGATGTCGAGCTTCCAGTTTTTGAGTTTACGCTCCAACTCCTCGCGGCCAAGGCGGGCATGCTTCTGCTGCTCCTCGCGCAAGAAGGCGCGGATGCGGGTGCGTGCCTTCTGTGTGACGCATATCGAGAGCCAGTCTGCCTTGGGTGTCTGGTCCTTGCGCGTTAGCACCTCGCAGATGTCGCCATTATGTAGCTGCTCCTTGATGGGCACAACGCGGCCTCCCACCTTGCCACCCACGCATATTGCGCCGAGTGAGGTGTGTATGTCGAAGGCAAAGTCGAGAACCGTAGCGCCCTCGGGGAGCTTGCGTATATCGCCCGAAGGGGTAAAGACGAATATCTCGCCCGACGAGGGCTTAGCATCGAAGCGGCGGGCGATAGACTCAGAGGTGGTATCCTCGAGTAGCGTGCGTAGCCTCTGCAACCACTCCTCGGCGCCCATGCCGCCCTGCTTGACACCCTTATAGCGCCAGTGTGCTGCGATACCGCGCTCGGCAACCTCGTCCATGCGCTCGGTGCGTATCTGCACCTCCACCCAGCGGCCATCCTCCGTAACGACGGTGGTGTGCAACGACTCGTAACCATTCGACTTGGGGATAGATATCCAGTCGCGCATACGCTCGGGGTTGGGGGTGTAGAGGTCTGTAACGTGTGAAAAAACGGTCCAGCAGAGGCGTTTCTCGCTCTCGCGGGGGCAATCTATAATGATGCGGAGTGCGAAGATATCGTAGACACCGTCGAAGCCAACCTTCTGCTTGCGCATCTTCTGGAAGATTGAAAAGACAGACTTGGTGCGGCTCTTGATGTGGTACTTGATGCCATCGCGGTCCAAAAGTGCACGCACGGGGGTTAGGAAGCGCTCGATGAATGCCATGCGCTCCGCCTCGCTCTCCTTGAGTTCGTGAACGATATGGTTATATGTCTCCGTCTCCAGATATTTCAATGATAGGTCCTCCAACTCGCTCTTGATGCTATACAAACCGAGCTTATGTGCAATCTGGGCATATAGGTTGAGGCTCTCCCAGCTCTTGGTGCGACGCTTCTTCTCGGGGAATAGGTCGAGCGAGCGCATGACCTCGAGGCGGTCGGCGAGCTTGATGAGTATCACACGGGGGTCCTCGGAGTAGGATACTATCATGTCGCGGAAGTCCGACGCCTGCTCCTTTGATGCCTTGAGCTTGATATCCGAAATCTTGCACAACGCAAGGGCGATGCCGAGCACCTCCTCGCCATAGTCGCGGCGTATGGTGGCGCTATACTCCTCCAGGCGCTCGGAGTGGTGCTGAGTGGCGATGCGCACAACGTCGTGAACAATAGCGGCGATGGTGGAGTTGCGTCCCAAGCCAATCTCCTCTGCCACGATGCGTGCCACGGCGACACCATGGTCGAGCATGGGGTTGTTGTCATAGCGGCGTGCACCGAAGCCCTCGAGGGCCTCGCTTGCGAAGCATAGGGCGCTATCGACCATCTCAGTGCTATGCACGGAAAAGGTGTTTGCAACAAGTTTGCGGAAATCGTTATATCTATCTAATACACTGCTATTCATAGTGTTGTAGTTTTATTCGTTAGGTTTGCGTACCACCACAAGGTCGTCGTTGCCCACGGCATGGCGTATTCGCTCCTCGGGGCTGAGTAGGTCGCTAACGGCGATGCGCTCGACGATAAATCCTGCCTCGGCGAGGCGTAGGTCGTAGTCGCGGCCATAGACGCGGCGGTGGTCGTACTGGCCAAAGAGGCGTGTGCGCTCCTTGGCATCGGTGATGGTGTCGTCCTCGAAGGTCGTAGCTCGTGACCTATCCTCCGGCACAAGCATTATGCCCCAGCCTCCAGGTTTCAGTATGCGGTACAGCTCCGCAAGTGCGACCCTGTCATTGACGACATGCTCCAAGAGGTGGTTGCAGATGACCACATCTATAGAACGAGCCTCGAGTGGGATATGTTGCACGTCGAAGTGCATATCGGCAAGTGGCGACTCGAGGTCGGCAGTCGTGTATCGCTCATTGCACTCTTTGTAGTGGCGTTTGAAGTGGCGCATGAGCGACACCTCGGGGGCGATATGTAGTATGTGGGGGTGTGAAGCAAAGAGGTCGCTATGTCGCTCCAACCAGAGCCATATCAGGCGGTGGCGCTCCAACGACAGGCAGCGCGGACAAAGGGCATCTTCGCGCGAGGTGACGTAGCCGTAGGGTAGGAACTTACGGCGGCGAGCACCACATATGGGGCACTCCCTGCCACGACCGAGGTAACCCAAGCCCATGACGGGAACAGCCCACCCCGCCATGCGCTGCAACCAGCTGCGCGGGATGTGGTTCAAAGCCCAGCGTATAGCCCCCTTAAGCATAGCGTTAGAGGGTTGGTGCGGTTATCTTGTTGAGCTCCTCACGTGTGAGGGCGAGCTGACGACGGCACTCCTCCACAAGCTCGTTGGCACGCTTAACTGTGGGGGCGAGCTCGTTAATCTCGACCTTGCCACTGCGTAGATTCTCCAAAATATGCTCCAGCTCCTTTACTGCCTCAGCATAGCTGATAGTTGTTTTCTTTGCCATATAGCGGTTTTTACTCTGTTTTCGGTGTTATACTCTTTATCTCTGCGCCTACCACGCCATCGAGAAGTTCTATATCAACACTCTCGCCTATGCGAGTGTTGGCGATGCTCCTAATTGCGCCATCCTGGTTGCGGGCTACGGCAAAGCCGAGGCGTAGGATATTGTCGATGGAGTAGCTCTCGAGCGCTCGTTCCGCCTCGTCAAGCCTTCGTTGCTCGGTCGATAGGATTAGCTCGATGCGGTTGTGTATGTTATTGTTAATGAGCTCGATGCGATTTAATGAGTCGTTAATGAAACCCGTAGCAAGGCGCTCTATATCTGTGCCGAGCGTGTAGATGCGCATAGCCTCGTTTTGGAGCCTACTCTCAACGAGGTAGGCGATGTCGGTGGCGAAATTTTCGACCAAGGTCATCTCGTAGTCTGCCATTTCTACAAGCTTCGTAGCCACAGCCGTAGGTGTCTTAAGCGAGGTGTGGGCGACCATATCTACAACCGAGATATCTTTGTCGTGGCCTATGCCCGAGAAGATGGGCAAGGGGAATTGTGCGACATGCGAGGCGATTAGGTATGAGTCGAAAAGGGCGAGGTCGCTTGTCGAACCACCACCACGTATGATGACTACAACGTCGAACTCTTCCTCCCTCTCAGCAATAGTTCTAAGTGCCGCAACGATGCTCTCCTCGGCAGCATCACCCTGCATAAGGCTGCGGAATAGGGTGGTCGTGAAGCGATATGAGTTGCGACAAAGTTCGTTCATAAAGTCTTGATAACCAGCTGCTGTGTCGCTCGATACGATTGCTATGCGTAGCGTGGGGCGGGGAAGGGCTAATTCGCGGTTCATGTCCCACACGCCATCCTGCTGTAGGCGAGCTATGGTCTCACGGCGACGGCGCTCAACCTCGCCAAGAGTGTAGCGTGGGTCGAGGTCTATAATCTGCAGTGAGAAGCCATATATCTCGTGGTAGCTAACAACGACACGCACCAAAACGCGAAGTCCTGCGCGGAGTGTAGTGCCCGTTGCTGCCTCGAACATCGAGGTCATGGGCAGGTATGCCGACTTCCATATAACGGCACGTGCCTCAGCACGTGGAGCACCATCCGTAGCACCCTTCTCAACGAGGTTGAGGTAGCAGTGCCCCGTGCGGTTGACCTTTAGTTCCGAGATCTCGGCACTAATCCACAGAGGGTCGCGAAAGCGACTCTCCAGCGTGGCGCGTACCATGCGCTGTAGATCGAGGAGCGTGAGACTCTGCTCGGATGTCGGTGTAAGGTTTTCCATGTCGCTTACAATTAGCGTATTATGATATAGGGGTCTTTAGGAAGCTCCTTGCCCAATGGAAGTTGTATGTTTGCGAGTTGAAGCGTTGCGATAGCCTTGCCGTCGCGCATGGCGGGTTGCCAGCGTGGTGCCGAGGCTATGGCCTTTGTCACGCGCTTGAGGAACTGGCGCGAGGTGGTGTCGAGCACCTCGACAACCTCTGCTGTGCCATCCTCGGTGATGTTTAGGCGTAGTGATACGCGCTCGGCGGGCATGCTGCTATCCCACTTAATCTGTGTGGCGAGGTATGCGGTAAAGTTGTTGTAACCCTCGGCAGAGAATGTTGCGGGGGTGTCGTACTTAAGGCGTACGACGATAACACCCTCTGAGGCGGCAAGTCCCCACTCGGCTATGGTCTCCTCGTCGGCAGGGAGCACGTCGATAGACTCGATATCCTCTTGTGGTATAGCCTCGATGCTCTGCACAGTCCTGCCATTAACAACATAGAGGGGTTGCTGTGCCCAAAGTGTTGTGGCACAGAGTATAGCGAGGAGTGTGGAGAGTGTGCGCATGGTTATAACTTGAATTTGTATGATATGCCAAAGGTGTGGCGGAACTCATTCTCTTGGTAGTATCCCTTGAGCGTTCCCTTATTGCTCTTGTAGTCGATATCGTAACCACGGTCGTAGTCGAAGTAGTAGTAGAAATCGAGGCGGTGGTTACGTGTGATGCGGAACTTGGTGCCCACACCTGCGCGGTAGCGTGTTATGTAGTTGTCGTAGGTGAGGGGAAACTCCTTGTAGTTCTGCACAACCTTGGGGGCGTTGAGCGTGTTGTGTAGCTCGAGGAGCACGTAGGGAGTCCACTTTGAGTGGCGTATGCTATACTCGACCATAAGGCGTGAGCGAAGTATCATCTCGTTCTGTGGCTTCTCGTAGACGTTCACGTCGTCGGTGCGGAAGGTTGTCTGCAGACGCTCGCGTAGCGATAGCTCTACGCGTCCGAACTTGACACTACCTGTGAGGTTCACATTGAGTCGGTGGCGGGGCATATCCCATGCCTTCTTATCGCTCTCGTAGCCATTGATGAGGATGTACTCCGCTCCGAGGCTGAAGTATTTGCATACCTCATACTCTGCACCAAACGATGTATGGAAGCAGTCGACAGAACCCAAGTCATTATTTAGGCGTAGCTGCACACCCGCCTCCAACGATAGGTCCTTGATGGGCTCCCACTCGAAAGAGCCCTCCACGCGACCGCGGAAGTCGTTGGTTGTGGGGCGCACGCCAGGCTCTATATCTTGTGCGATGGCTGCTGTAGCGAGTGCTACGAGTGCCACAATGCTAAGTATTACTCGTTTCATAGTAGCGCTAAAGTGTTACTTTATTACTTGTTAAATGCGTTTTTCTCGTTTATCTTCATGGTGTCGTCCGATGTGGGGTACTCGCCCTTGGCGGGAGAGTAGTAGACCCTGAGGAAGGCTACATCGCGTAAAAAGTCTACGTTGCCCACCTCAACGCGGTTGATCTTGTGGCCGAGACGCTGCTCCAAGTCGGCAATAAGCTCCGTGCGACGCTCAGGGCGGATGAGCTCAATGCGCTCGTAGCAAACGAGCTTCGATACCTCGCGCTTGCGACCAATGCCATACTCGATGATTGCGAGAACTGCGATGAGCAGGATGTTTGAGAGGATGAGGCTATCGTTAATGGTGTTGATGCCGTTGATAACAGCCATAGCGATGGTTACAAATAGGTAGGTCATCTCGCGGATGGGAACCATCTCTGTGCGGTAGCGCATGATACCGAAGATCATGAAGAGACCCAAACCAACGGTGATATCGAGGCTCACGCCACCCATGAAGTATAGCAATAAGAATACGACAGCCGAGAAGAGCATGAAGGTAACGCTAAAACCCTTATTACGGCTCTTGGGGAAGTAGAAGAACCATATGAGGATCGAGCATATCACCATGTTGAAGATGAACTGCAAAGTGAGGTTCATCGCGGGCGATAGGTCGAGCGTGGAGAGGTCGATAATACTACGCTGTGCGCTCTCGAGTGCTGTGATATCGTTGTCGAGCATTGCGGGTGGGGTAGACAAATTCAGGATATTCATAGGTTTTATTGTTTGCTTGTTTGAATTGTTATCTCGTGTGTGCCAAGTCTCTTAGCGATGTTGCGAAGTTTTGCCTTGAAGCGGTTGTGCTTGATGTCTGCAACAGTAAGCGTGGTGCCGAGGCAATATTTGCTGACCTTGAGTGGGCGTATGCGCATCTCGAGCATCGTGCGCTTGAGGTCGGAGACTACGTTGCCATCCTGCTTAAGTTCAACAATCGCCATCGTCGGAATTGCGGCGTGTGTGTGGCTACGCATATCCTCATATTCGAGTGCAAGGTCAATCGTTAGGCGCTCCGTTAGGCGAGGGTTGACAAGCGTGATGCGCACAAAGCGCGTCGCCAGCGCTGGCGTTATCGTCTCGTGGGCGTGGCGACCATTCTCCTTGTAGAATCCTCTCGCCTCAGCGTTATTAGCAAAGGCGTAAAAATTGTCGCGCGCTATCTCGGTGCGGCGTTTCTTGGTGCGACCACGGTTATTCTTATTCTTGATTTCGAGGAATGTGAGCCCCGTCTCAACGTAGGTGCGTGTGCGTACCTTCTGGCGTGTGAGTTGACGGTTGTGGTGCGCAATATACATTTCGCGCTCCGCGGTATCGTAGTAGAGAGTGTCGTAGCGACAGGCGCGTATGCCGTTGATAACCTGCACACGGTAACCATACTCGGCCATGTGGTCCAGGAGTGTCACAATTTCGGCCTCCGAGAGCACATACTTCGTGTCGATGCGGTTCATGAGCTTCACATCACGCATCTCGTCGAGCGTGATTGTGGCCATACGAGCCCAAAGGGGGAGACTATTGAGGCTCTCGTATGTCAGGCGTGTGCTCTGCATCTCTACTCGAAGGTGTATTCAAATTGTCGGTATGAGTTTAGTTTGCCGTCGGCATTATAGTTCATGCGGCGGGTGCAAACGCCATTAGCGTCGTACTCGAAGGTGCGAATCTTTGATAGTCTGTTGCGCTCGTCGTAAATACACTCCTTAGTGAGCTGTCCCTTGTCGTTATACTCTAAGGTTGAGCGCCACGCAAGGCGTGTGCCATAGTCGCTATACTCTGCCTCCTCGATAAGTTGCCCCTGGGCGTTGTATGTCTCGGCATGGTCCACCCACTTCTTCTTGCCATCGGGAGTTGTCTTCCACTCGTATACTGTGAGCTTCTTGCCCTTTGCGCGTGCCATCTCCGCACGCTCGGGACTCTGCGCCATGGCCACGGTGGCAAATAGGAGCAACGCGATGGTTGTTATTATATGCTTGAATTGCATTGGCTCGTGTCTATAGGTGATAAACAAAACGACCAAACCCCATGGGGTCTGGTCGATATGCCGGGGTATCCCGAAATATTTGTCAACCTTCCCCCGTAGGCTACAACTCGCTCTCCTTCAAACGCTCGGCGTTCTCGGCTACGATGAGCTGGTCGATGACATCCTGAATGTCGCCGTCCATAAATGCTGAGAGATTGTAGATGGTGTAGTTGATACGGTGGTCGGTGATACGTCCCTGAGGGTAGTTGTAGGTACGAATCTTTGCCGAACGGTCACCTGTTGACACCATGGTCTTACGCTTCGATGCAATCTCATCGAGGTACTTAGAGTACTCGAGGTTAAATACTCGTGTACGCAACTCCTCGAATGCCTTGTCGAAGTTCTTGAGCTGTGACTTCTGATCCTGACACTGCACGACGATACCTGTGGGGATGTGGGTAAGACGAATAGCAGAGTAGGTGGTATTTACTGACTGACCACCAGGACCCGATGCACAGAAGATATCCTTACGGATGTCGTTCATCGAGATCTCAACATCGAACTCCTCAGCCTCGGGCAATACCGCAACAGATGCAGCAGAGGTGTGTACACGACCCTGAGTCTCGGTCTGGGGAACGCGCTGCACGCGGTGTACGCCCGACTCATACTTCAATGTGCCATATACGCTCTGGCCTGTAACCTTGAGCACAACCTCCTTGTAACCACCTGCAGCACCGTCAGACGATGAGGTGATCTCATAGCGCCAACCCTTAGACTCGATATACTTGGTGTACATACGGAGCAAGTCGCCAGCGAAGATTGCTGCCTCGTCACCACCGGTACCACCACGAATCTCGACGATAGCATTCTTGTCATCCTGGGGATCTTTGGGGATAAGAAGGAGCTTGATCTCCTCCTCCATCTTCTCGATTGCGGGCTCGAGTGTTGCAACCTCCTCGCGAGCAATCTCTCGGAACTCCTCGTCCTTCTCGTTTGCAAGCACATCCTTAGCCTCTGCGAGGTTTGCAAGTGCTGTGCGGAAGCGATCTGATGTCTCAACGATGGGCTCGAGCTCCTTATACTCTTTTGTGAGCTGCACAAACTGTTTTACGTCGGCAATCACCTCGGGGTCTGTAAGCTTCTGACCAATCTCCTCGTACTTGAGCTTCAAACCGTCAAGGCGAATCAATATTGAATTATCTGCCATATTTAATTCGGTTATGTTGTTTGCGGAGGCAGTCGCCTCCTATGTTAATATTTTCGTGCGCAAATATAACGAAAATTTTTTATTCTCAGTGCATTCTCCCTTCACTTTGCGTCACTCAAAATTTCATGCCTCGCACAACGGTAAACGATTGATGGTTAAAAAGTTTGATTTCTTTCTAAAATTTTTAGTAAAAATATTTAACAAAAACTCTTGACAAGGGCTTTTTGCTGTTGTATATTTGCACTGTCAAACGACAACTAAACATCTTCGTCTGGGTCGAAAATTAACACTATTGTAATAGGTTGTTTGAGTTATTAACATCTATAAATAGTGGTTATAGAGCGGTATAGACTCGATTATCGACAGGCATTAACAAAAGTAAACATAGTTATTAACATTGAGTGAATACGCCATGCTTCGTGGCGTAGTGGGAACATTAACGTCAATTTTCAAAAATTAAAATATTTAATTATGAGATTTATTTCTATACCCCAAAATGGCTCGTCGTGGAGAGGACGATTGCCATACTGCTTTACTACCGAAAGCTCAGAACCGAGCGATGTTGTGGTAGAAATAGTGAATGCCACGTCAAGTGAACAACTCGGCACAATGAGGCTCTATGGAGTGACCGAGGCGGAGGTAGACATCGCCTCCTACATTCGCCCGCACCTCTCCCTAACACCCATTGAGTCGGAGCGACAACCCATGTTGATCACCTCGCCCTCGGCGATAGCCGTGGTGGTGCGTGTCAATGGTGAGGAGTCGGAGCGTAGGGTCTTCTTCCGCTCGAAATTCGACGCTACAACACCTGCGATATTGAGCAATTGCCCCACGGTGCAGAACCTAATCTATGGCGATGCGATACGCCTAACGCTATATGCTTGCAGCGATATATCGGTGGTGATTGCAGTTAGGAGTCCGAAGGGTACGACGATGAAGGTTACGGGAGTGTCAAATGGTATGCCCATGGAGCTGGTGATGCCGACGCAGCGACTCCTCGGAGCAGAGATGATAATGCTCACCATACGCCTTGATGGAGGAGAGGCCTATCAGCGCGACTACGTCCTGGTATCTAACGCGGCGAGTGCTCGCAACGTCTTGTGGTACAATGCGGTGGGTGGTATAGATAACTATATATTTGACCATCATAAACGTCTGAATTACAGTGTTGATCGCGACGAAGTTCACATCTGCAAAGAGGAGGCAAAGAGCGCGGAGGGTCTGTTGCGATATCGCCTATGTTCGGGCTATGAGTTGGAGGCAGAGATGGAGCGTGTGGTGCAGTTACTCCTCTCGCCCGTGGTCTATGCCGAGGTCGATGGCTACTGTCGCGATGTTGAGGTTGAGAGTCGCAATGTGAGCTTCGATAGTAGAGGTAAGTTGCATACTATTACGCTCGATGTTAGCGAGAAGTGGAGAGGGGGTGAGGTATGGTAGTGCTGCGAATTGATGGCATGGAGTGCCCCTTGCGAGGTGAGGGCATCAAGCTCCCGGGGCATAGCGCAAAGATGTATGAGTCGGTGCAGGCGTGGCGAGAGAATAGTGAGCTAAGGCTCGACGTGGTGGCTTCGCCCGCGATGATGACACTCTTTTGTCATGCCGAGGATATGCACCGTGCGGAGGATTTTAATGCTGTGCGCCATGTCGGAGTGGTTGAGGCCGATGGCGTAGTGGTCTTCGAGGGCGATGCGACGTTTCAGGGTGTGGAGCGTAGTGGCGGCGAGGTGTACTATCGTGTGCTGCTGAGTGTTAGGGGTCACGACTGGGCACACAATGCGTCGCGCACACGGCTAAAGAATAGCGATGTAGATGCTTCGCTACACATGACGCAATATGGCATTGAGGAGACGTGGGAGGGCGATAGGGCTGTGCGTATGTTGCCACTGCGCTACGATAGCTACCCCGAGCCTGAGTCCACGGG
>JAEZPN010000058.1 GCA_023413645.1 Bacteroidota bacterium | reverse complement strand
ACATTGGAGGAGTTAGGTATCGAGTACGAGAAGCGAGTTATTTCGGCTCACCGTACACCTCACCTCATGGTTGAGTATGCTGAGTCAGCACGCGAGCGTGGCATTGGCGCTATCATCGCAGGTGCTGGTGGTGCAGCGCACGTTGCAGGTGTAACAGCAGCGTTGACTACAGTTCCCGTTATCGGTGTGCCCATCAAGACATCGGCACTCGGTGGCATGGACTCTTTGCTCTCAATTGTTCAGATGCCTGGTGGTATCCCCGTATCTACCACAGCAATCAATGGCGCAAAGAATGCAGCGCTTATCGCAGCCTCAATCTTCGCACTTACAGACAAGGCGTTGGAGGAGCGTTTGATCGCATTCCGCAAGGCACAGACTGAGAAGGTACTTGCTGCTGAGTTGTAATTTTGAATTAACTATACTAACAACAAACAAACGATATGAAGAATCGCCGTATATTTGTTGAGAAATATTCGCGTTTTCAGGTTGAGGCTGAGACATTGCGTAATGAGCTTAACACAAACCTCGGTTTGAACATCGAGCACTTGCGCTTTGTGAATGTCTACGACTTGTTCGGTTTCTCGGATGAGCTCCTTGAGAAGAGCCGTTATAGTGTCTTTGGTGAGGTCGTTACCGACTCGGTTACTGACGAGTGCGACGTGGAGGGCATGCCTTCGTTGGCTGTTGAGTTCCTCCCTGGTCAGTTCGACCAGCGTGCAGCATCGGCTGTTGACTGCGTACACCTCATCGAGCCTAATGCCGAGGTAAAGATTAAGTCATCACGCCTCTACATCTTTGATAAGAGTGTTGACGAGGCTGCTATGGCACGCATCGAGAAGTATCTCATCAACGCCGTAGAGTCACGCAAGAAGAACCTCGATATTCTCTCAGACGCTGAGAGCGCAGAGGTAAAGCCTGTAGCAGTATTGGAGGGCTTCCGCGATATGAAGGAGGAGGATTTGGCTCCCTACTGCAAGGCAAACGGCTTGGCTATGAATGCCGACGACTTGCGCGAGGTTGTAAACTACTTCCGCACTGAGGGTCGTGACCCCATCGAGACAGAGCTTCGCATTTTGGATACATACTGGAGTGACCACTGCCGTCACACAACCTTCACAACCGAGATCGAGGAGATTACTCTCGACGAGTCGTTCATGAAGGCTGAGTTCGAGGAGTCTTTGGCTTTGATGCGTAAGATCCGCGAGGAGCTTGGTCGCCAGAATAAGAGCCTCTGCCTTATGGAGCTTGCAACAATCGGTGCTCGCTACCTCAAGAAGCAGGGTAAACTCGATGATATGGAGCAGAGCGAGGAGAACAACGCATGCTCTATCTTCGTTAACGTCGATGTTGATGGCGTTATGGAGAAGTGGTTGTTGCAGTTCAAGAACGAGACACACAACCACCCAACTGAGATTGAGCCCTTCGGTGGTGCTTCAACATGTCTTGGCGGCGCTATCCGTGACCCATTGTCAGGTCGTAGCTACGTATATCAGGCTATGCGCGTAACGGGTGCTGGCGATATCTACAAACCCGTTGACCAGACTATGGAGGGTAAGCTCCCACAGCGTATCATCTCTACAAAGGCTGCTGCAGGCTACTCAAGCTACGGTAACCAGATTGGTCTTGCTACGACACACGTTCGCGAGGTTTACCACCCCGACTACGTAGCAAAGCGCTTGGAGGTAGGTGCTGTTGTAGGTGCTGTTAAGGCTGATAAAGTACGCCGCGAGAGCCCCGCACCTGGTGATGTAGTATTGTTGCTTGGTGGCCGTACTGGCCGTGATGGCGTAGGTGGTGCTACTGGTTCATCAAAGGAGCACACGCTCACATCGTTGGAGGAGTGTAGCTCAGAGGTACAGAAGGGTAATGCTCCTGAGGAGCGTAAGTTGGCTCGTCTGTTCCGCCGTGGTGACGTAACACGTTTGATTAAGAAGTCTAATGACTTTGGTGCAGGTGGTGTGAGTGTCGCTATCGGTGAGCTTACCGACGGTCTTGACATCTACTTGGATAGAGTACCAACCAAATATAATGGATTAAACTTCTCGGAGCTCGCTATCTCAGAGTCGCAGGAGCGTATGAGCGTAGTTATCGAGCGCAAGGATATGGAGACCTTCATGGCTCTCTGCCACGAGGAGAATGTTGAGGTAACATACGTGGCAGATGTGACTGACACACGCCGTATGCGTATGTACTGGGGCGATAAGGTTGTTGTTGACCTTTCACGCGACTTCATCGACTCGGCAGGTGCTAAACACTACACAAAGGTTTGCTTGGGTGGCGTAGAGAATGTAAATCCATTCGAGCGTAAGGTCGAGGGCGCTACAACTACAAAGCGCATGAAGACCAACCTCTCCGACGATAACCTCGTATCGCAGAAGGGTCTTATCGAGATGTTCGACTCTACAATTGGTGCTTCAACCGTCTTGATGCCTTATGGCGGTAAGACACAGTGCACCGAGACACAGGTGTCAGTTCAGAAGTTGCCCGTAGGTGGTGGCTTTACAAATACGGCAAGTATCATGGCTTACGGCTACAACCCCTTCATTGCGAAGTGGAGCCCCTACCATGGTGCTGCATACGCTGTTGTTGATGCTTGCGCAAAGGTTGTCGCTGCGGGTGCTCGCTACGACAAGATGCGCTTCTCATATCAGGAGTACTTCGAGCGCATGACCGACGATAAGTCATGGGGTAAGCCTATGGCAGCATTGCTTGGTGCTTTGAAGATGCAGGTTGAGTTGGGCTTGCCATCAATCGGTGGTAAGGACTCTATGAGCGGTACATTCCGCGATATCAACGTGCCTCCTATGCTTATGGCATTCGGTATCACTACTGTTGATGCTCGCACAGTCATCAGCCCCGAGTTCAAGGAGGCTGGCAACAATATTTACATTATCCGCCACACTCCCGAGGCAAACTACATGCCTTCTACCGATTGCTTGAAGTCTAACTTCGACTTCGTATCGGAGAAGATCGCTGAGGGTGACATCGTAGCTGCTTGGGCAGTTGGCGCAGGTGGTGTTGCTGAGGGTGTCGCAAAGATGGCCTTCGGTAACAAGATTGGTGCAGCGTTGGAGTGCGATGAGCAGATGTTGTATAACTACTCTTACGGCTCAATCGTTGTTGAGAGTCGCCGCACACTCAACCACCCCGCAGCAGAGCTTATCGGTCGCACATCAACCGAGGAGGCTATCTTCGTAAATGGCACACGTCTTCCTCTCGAGGAGCTCTTGGAGGCAAACACCGAGCGCTACACTAAGGTATATGCAGATAAGGGTAAGGCAGGCGCGCCCACACGCGTAAGCGACGGCAAGGGCTTCGTTAAGAAGTACGAGGGTGCCGCAGTGGATAAGGTGCGAGTATATCTCCCCGTATTCCCAGGTACAAACTGCGACTACGACACTGCTCGTGCATTCAAGCGCGCAGGTGCTGAGGTTGTAATCTCTGTATTCAAGAACCTCACAGGTGCCGATGTCTTGGAGTCTATCAAGGAGATGACAGAGAATATCTCTAAGTGTCACATCATGGCACTCAGTGGTGGTTTCTCTGCTGGTGACGAGCCCGATGGTAGCGGTAAGTTCATCGCAAACGTTCTTAACAATAAGGACGTGGCAGATGCTATCCACGCATTGTTGGATCGCGGTGGCTTGATGTTGGGTATCTGTAACGGCTTCCAGGCATTGGTTAAGTCGGGTCTCTTGCCCTATGGTCGCCTCGGTATGGTTACAAAGGAGTCGCCCACATTGTTCCGTAACGATATTAACCGCCACATCTCGCAGATCGTTTCAACACGTGTCGGCACAACAGCTTCGCCATGGTTGAAGTCCTTCGAGGTGGGTGATGTTCACTCTATCGCTGTTAGCCACGGTGAGGGTAAGTTCGTTGTTAGCGACGTTATGGCTGAGGAGTTGTTCCGCAATGGTCAGGTAGCGTTCCAGTATGTAGATGCTGAGAACCGTCCTACAACCGACTCGCCATACAACCCCAACGGTTCGAGCTTCGGTATCGAGGGTATCATCGATCCTTCGGGTCAGATCCTCGGTAAGATGGGTCACACAGAGCGTTACGAGCGCGACCTTATGAAGAACATCCACGGTGAGAAGGTTCAGGATATCTTCTCTAATGCAGTTAACTACTTCTTTAACCGATAGAGTCTATGAAAGAGTTAGAGATGCTCTACGAGGGAAAGAGTAAGCAGATATTCAAAACCGATAGTGACGATAGGGTAGTTATCCGCTTCAAGGATGACACCTCAGCGTTCTACGGCATCAAGCGCGCAAAGATTGAGAATAAGGGCCGCCTCACGTGCGACATCTCGTCTATGGTGCTCGAGTATATGAATAGCCACAACATCAACACGCACTTCATTGAGCGTGTTGGTGATGATGGCCAGTTGTGCCGCGTTGTTGAGCACGTTGCTGTTGAGGTTATCGTGCGCAATGTCGTTGCTGGCTCTATGGCTAAGCGCTTGGGCTTGGATGAGGGTATCGTGCCCGAGAATACCATCTTTGACCTCTGCTTGCGCCGTAGCGACTTGGGCGATCCACTTATCAACGACCACCACGCTGTGGCGTTGGGC
>JAEZPN010000109.1 GCA_023413645.1 Bacteroidota bacterium | reverse complement strand
CAAAAGCAAAGGAATGGCTCCGTAGCTCAACTGAATAGAGTACTTGACTACGGATCAAGCGGTTCCAGGTTTGAATCCTGGCGGAGTCACAAAGCGGTAATCGAAAGGTTACCGCTGCTTTTTTTATGTACCATTTCGATTAATATCCGGAATAAAATTTAGGGAGTTTAGAGGGTATGGGATGCGCATGCTTGTATAAAGCCGCCTGCTCCTTAAACTCTCTAAACTCCCTATTACGTTTTGCCTTCTCGATAGAGTGTCGGTGGGGTATATAACAAAAAAAACGGAAGGATAACCTTCCGTTTTGGTGCCCAGGACGAGACTCGAACTCACACGGGCTTGCGCCCACCACCCCCTCAAAGTGGCGTGTCTACCAATTTCACCACCTGGGCAATTCCTTTATTGCGAGTGCAAAGGTAGTAACAATTTTTTATTCTGCAAATTTTTTCACAACTTTTTTTAATAAATTTTAAGGCTCGATAACTAAGTTATTGCTATCGAGCCTTTTACATATCGAGTATTTTTTATCTCTTAGAGACCAAATACCTGCTTGATGTTATCCACCTCGTCGAGCTTCTCCCATGAGAAGAACTCAACCTCCTTAGCGAACTCCTTGCCATCACCTACGAAGCGTACAAGCTCGGTGTAGGGGCGACGACCAAAGTGGCCATACGAAGCTGTAGCCTCGAAGATGGGGTACTTCAAACCGAAGCGCTCAACGATAGATGCAGGACGAAGGTCGAACATTGCGCTAATCTTCTCTGCAATCTGACCGTCGGTGAGCTCTACGTTAGATGTGCCGTATGTGTCAACATAGATTGAGAGTGGCTGTGCAATACCGATTGCATAGCTTACCTGCACGAGCATCTCGCGTGCTACACCTGCTGCAACCATGTTCTTTGCGATGTGGCGTGCTGCGTATGCTGCCGAGCGGTCTACCTTCGATGAGTCCTTACCTGAGAATGCGCCACCGCCGTGTGCACCGCGACCACCATATGTGTCAACAATGATCTTACGACCAGTGAGACCTGTGTCACCGTGAGGGCCACCAATTACGAACTTACCTGTGGGGTTAACGTGGAGGATGTAGTCGTCGTTGATGAGCTCCGCGAGCTTGTCGTTAGCGCGCTCGAGGCGTGCCTTAACACGTGGAATAAGGATGTTGCGAACGTCGTCAGCGATGATGCGCTGCATCTCGCGCTCTGCCTCAGCCTCCGAGCGAGTGTTTGTGGGTAGGATGAACTCGTCGTGCTGTGTAGATACCACGATTGTGTGTACACGCTGTGGACGGCGGTCGTCGCCATACTCGATTGTCACCTGGCTCTTAGAGTCGGGACGCAAGTAGCGCATAACCTCACCCTCGCGGCGGATAACTGCGAGCTCCTTGAGGATTACGTGTGAGAGGATGAGTGTCGCGGGCATGAACTCGCGTGTCTCCTCCACTGCGTAACCGAACATGATACCCTGGTCGCCTGCGCCCTGCTCCTCGCCATCCTTGCGGTCAACACCCTGGTTGATGTCTGATGACTGCTCGTGAATAGCCGAGAGGATGCCGCATGATGCAGCGTCGAACTGATACTCGCTACGGTTGTAGCCGATGCGGTCGATAACGCGGCGTGCCACGCCCTGAATATCTACATAGCCCTCTGAGCGTACCTCACCCGATACTACTACGAGACCTGTTGTGCAGAGTGTCTCGCAAGCAACCTTTGAGTTGAGGTCGTGACGAAGGAACTCGTCGAGGATAGCGTCCGAAATCTGGTCGGCAACTTTATCGGGGTGACCCTCCGATACCGACTCTGATGTAAACAAAAATGCCATAATTATACTTTGTTTTTAGTTATTAATAAACGTAATACTACGAGCCATCGTGTGTCGATGACCTAAAAACAAATGTTTCGAATGTTGTGTGATTGCCGATAAAAAAGACCAATTATGGCTTTTGAGAATACCGTTTTAGCACTTTTTTATTGTGGTTGCAATCAGTTCAAATCCTTCCACATCTGTTTTCGGGTGCAAAGGTAGCAAAAAAATGGAATATTCAACAATATGCCTACAAATTATTTTCTTATCGTGGTATAAGCAAAAGTTATGGAAACAAGAAAGCTGTCTATCGAGTGTTAGACAGCTTTCTTTCGAGTAGTCGATAGGGGATTCGAACCCCTATGTCCTGCGTGAGAGGCAGGTATCCTAGCCCTTAGATGAATCGACCAAGTATGTTTGTCATTTTTGACGCTGCAAAGATGCATCTTTATTTTTAATCTCCAAAATTTTTGAGACATTTTTTTCGATTTTTCGTAAAAAAAATTAAAATGCTCCAAACTGCCGCCTATGTTCCAGAAACAAATTCTGAAAGATTAATCGGTTTCAAAACGAACGATAAATAACAACAAGGCAGTGACCATCATTAGATCACTGCCTTAGGGTTGTATACCTTTAATGTATAACTCTTGGGGTGTTTTGCATATATTCACGAACAATATCCCAAAGAGTGTTGTGTGTATGGAAAATATTTTTTAATTTTGTGATGCTATTGAATAAATAGCAGACATATAGAAAGTGTTTTTCGCTTCGTCCTTGTTGAAAATGTGGAAGTTTTCTGAAGTAAAGGATATTCGAACAGCACTCATTTCTTTTATAGCTATGTGGCTGTACGCACTTTGCGTACCTACCCCCATACTATCCAAGTGTGGGGCATTGTATCGTTTGTTTTACTTCGGGTATTCCACAACCTTCAACAGATAAACGAGAACCAACTCCACACTTTTTGTTTTTAAAATCGCTGTATTAGGAGGTGATACGGGCAAACATTTACATTTATGAAAAACATTACACTATTTAGCAGTGCTACAAGACTACTCTTTTGTGCAATATGCTTGGCTCTGCTATCTCCTTCACCCGCATCAGCTCAAAGTGCTGAGCAGTATTTAGAACAGGCGATGGAAGCACCGCCTAAGTCCAAAGAGCGATTTGACCTATTTATGAAGGCTGCAGAGCTGGGAAACGCAGAGGCTCAATGCCGGATAGGGGATTATTATTATTCCGGTCTAGACGTAGACAAAGATTACAATAAGGCATTTATATGGTATAAAAAATCAGCTGATCAGGGATATGCAAAGGCTCAATGCAAGATAGGGGATTGTTATTTTTTCAGTCAAGGCGTAGACAGAGATTGCAATAAGGCATTTATATGGTATAAAAAATCAGCTGATCAGGGATATGCAGAGGCAATATGCAAGGTAGGAGAGATTTATAATTATGGATGGGGAGTGCAGGAAGATGATAAAATGGCAGAGAGATACTTATTAAGTGCTGCATACAAAGGATATGGCGATGCTTATTGTGATCTTGGATTGTTGTATCAGTATGATTTGGAAACTAAAAATGAGGCTATATATTGGTTTAAGAAGTATGTGGATTACACTTATGCAGAGACGGGCGAACCAGACCCCGATGTATTGGAGTGTCTCCGAGAATTAGGAGTTTACTACCACCCTAACGAAAAGAGTAGCAATAGTAGCCAAACACAAAGTCAGGCTCAGACTCAGACCCAAACTCAGCAGGTATACACTCCCGAATATGGTGTTAGAGATGTGTGGGTAAACTGCTTTGATTGTCATGGTACTGGACAGTGTTCATACTGTAAAGGCACAGGCTGGTGTATTAGCACAAATGGTCACGGAGAATACAATAGCACATACAAATGTACTATATGCCATGGCTCTGGACGTTGTACATATTGCTATGGTAGTGGTGGACATTACGAAAAACAGCAATATCAGATTAGATAGAAGACTGGACGTACCTTATCTAAACTACTAACGTTCGCAGCAGGCGAGAGGTGACCGCCGAGGTGGGCGTTTGTTGATGCCGTAGGCATAGGGCTATGGTGTTGTAGATGGGGAGCTTGCTCACGAATATCTACATCACCATAGCCCTAAATGTTGTATTCAACAAGGCAAACGCCAATAACCGCAAGATAAGTCATCCGAGCCGCCACCGAAGCGTCATAGTTTTTACAGATATAAAAAAAGTAATAGGCGGGAGTTTCACAACTGCCGCCTATACTCCAGAAACAAATTCTATATAAATACTCAATTGCGAAGCACCGCTAACAAACTACTAACTCTCCTTAAGGTTTGAGCAGAGCAAGAGGAGGTGGATGGGTTGCCGACTCCAAAGGAGGTGACTTGAAATATTGGGCATTGGGAGCTTGCTCACAAGAAGACCAATATTACAAGGCTGCAAGTTGCACAGCAACTCGGCAACCAATCAACAACTCGCAGACTACTCTGCCACGCCGCGGGAGCAGTCATAGTTTTTACAGAAATAAAAAAGAACGAGCGGGAGTCTCCCGACTGCCGCTCGCCTTCCAGAAACAATTCTAAATAAATATATCTGCGAAGCACCGCTAACAAACTACTAACTCTCCTTAAGGTTTGAGCAGAGCAAGAGAAGGTATGATGGTTTGGCGACGACGAAGGCGTGTGGTTGTGTTGTTGGTCTATGTGAACTTGTTTGCAAAAGACCTACGGCACAACCACACTTATTGCGTAGCAATACGCCAAACTATCATACAAGCTTGCAGATTACTCTGCCACGCCGCGGGAGCAGTCATAGTTTTTACAGGCTTGTTTCTGAAAAAAAACAATAGGCGGGAGTCTCACGACTGCCGCCTATGTTCCAGAAACAAATTCTGTAAAAACTACTAACCCAAACTTAAATAAATGAAGAAACCTAACTGCGTTGTCTCGTTGCCAACGCAGCTGTATGAGTTTATATCAACTCTCGTGCCAATATAACGTTTGCATCAAAGATTTTATTACACCCCATATAAAATCTTTCTGCTTTTAGGCTAAAGATAGTACATATCGGCGAATAATACCCGATAAAAAAAGAACGAGGTGGTGTGCCTCGTTCTTTTCAGTCTTGTATATCTCATTATTTCAGGTTGTTGCGCAGGCGTTCGTTCTCTTCTTTGAGGCGCGCAATCTCTGATTCGCGGCGTAGACGCTCGTTCTCCTTTATGAGCATTGCCAATTCTTCACTGCCATTATCTCTATTTCGTTGCTTGACTTTATTTACAATAATGACAATTATTAGCGCTGGCACGACGACAAAAAGAGTAATTAGCCACATAAAACTTAAAGGAATAGCTCTACTGGCAACAACCGGGTAATTTGTCGAGTCTGTACAGGCCACATCTGTCGCTTCTGCTACGCACTCAGTTGCTACTCCGCACTCATCTTCGGTGTATGCGCACTGTGCTTCAGGGACATTTTGAACTGGCCAATCCTCTACGCCCTCATTCTGGGCGTATGCGCTCTGCGCTGCAAAACCAAACAGTGCAACGACTAAAATCAATAGAAGTCTCTTCATGGTTATAGGGTGGGTGTTTATATTATTTAATTAAATGTCGTGCGAGAGGGGTGCGGGGACGGTTTCGCGCATATCGAAGTCACCCCAGCGCTCTGCGATGTAGTCGAGGGTCGCGATAATCTCCTCCACATCGAACGAGGTCACAAGCTTGAGGCGTGTCTGCTTGAAGTCGGGTAGACCCTTGAAGTAGTTCGTGAGGTGGCGGCGCATCTCAAGGATGCCAACGCGGTCACCCTTCACCTCTAAAGACTTTGCAAGGTGCTCCTTGGCTATTGCAACACGCTCAATAACAGAGGGCTGTGGTAATAGTTCGCCCGTCTCGAGGTAGTGCTTGCACTCGCGGAATATCCATGGGCGGCCATATGTCGCGCGACCAATCATCACGCCATCTACGCCGTAGCGGTCGAACATAAGTTTACACTTCTCGGCAGAGTCCACGTCGCCATTGCCGATGATGGGGATGGTGATGCGAGGGTCGTTCTTAATCTTACCGATAAGTGTCCAGTCAGCCTCGCCGCGATACATCTGCGAGCGTGTGCGACCATGGATTGTAAGTGCCGCGATGCCAACATCTTGCAAGCGGAGTGCTATCTCCTCGATATTCTTCATCTCGTCGCTCCAGCCGAGGCGTGTCTTTACGGTCACGGGCTTATTTACGGCCTTCACAATTTGGCGCGTCATCTCCACCATAAGGTCGGGGTCCTTCATCATGCCCGAGCCGGCACCGCGGTTAGCGATCTTCTTTACGGGGCAGCCGAAGTTGATGTCGATGATATCGGGGTTAGCGGTCTCGGCAATGCGTGCTGCCTCGACCATAGGCTCTATGAGGTGACCATATATCTGTATGCCCACGGGGCGCTCGAACTCTGCGATGTTGAGCTTTGCGCGCGACTTCCACGCATCGCGTATCAAGCCATCCGATGAGATGAACTCCGTATAGACGACATCGGCACCGAAACGCTTACACATATAGCGAAACGAGGGGTCGGTGACATCCTCCATAGGGGCAAGAAAGAGGGGCTGATTGCCCAATTCAATATCTGAAATCTTCATAATGTGCGATATTTATGTTACAAAGGTAACAATTTTTTGGTGTAAGTGACGATTATTTCGCAAAGAAAACGTACCTTTGCACCTACGATTATAAATATAGGTAACTATGATAAATGCAGAAGAGTTTATTTTGAGCGTCGTGAAGCGTGCAACAGAGGAGTTGTATGGCGTTAGCGACAACATTCAGATACAGAAGACACGCAAGGAGTTCGAGGGTGACTACACCGTTGTTGTGTTCCCCTTGCTCAAGGCGTCGCGCAAGTCTCCCGAGGCTACAGCCACAGAGTTGGGCGAGAAGATCGTCGCTTCAACACCCGAGATTAAGTCGTTCAATGTGATTAAGGGCTTCCTTAACCTCGCTATCGACTCATCATTCTGGGCTGCGCGCTTCCAGGAGATTGTTGAGGCTGAGAACTTCGGCATGGCACCCGCATCGGGTCGCACAATCATGATCGAGTACTCATCGCCCAACACCAACAAGCCCCTCCACCTCGGTCACGTGCGTAACAACTTGCTTGGTTACTCTGTTGCCACAATCCTCAAGGCTAATGGCCACAACGTAATCAAGGTAAACCTCGTTAACGACCGCGGTATCCACATCTGTAAGTCTATGCTCGCATGGCAGCTCTATGGCGGTGGCGAGACTCCAGCATCATCAGGCATGAAGGGCGACCACCTCGTTGGTAAGTACTACGTAGAGTTCGACAAGCACTACAAAGCACAGGTTAAGGAGCTCATGGCAGAGAAGGGTCTCTCTGAGGATGAGGCAAAGAAGCAGGCCCCCATCATGCTTCAGGCACAGGAGATGTTGCGTAAGTGGGAGGCTAAGGATCCCGAGGTATACGCTTTGTGGGAGACCATGAACGGCTGGGTATATGAGGGCTTCGACGTGACATATAAGGCTATGGGCGTTGACTTCGACAAGGTATACTACGAGTCGCAGACATACCTCTTGGGTAAGAGCCTTGTTGAGGATGGCTTGAAGAAGGGCGTATTCTTCCGCAAGGAGGATAACTCTGTATGGATCGACCTCGAGGCAGATGGTCTCGACCAGAAACTCTTGCTCCGTGGCGACGGCACATCGGTATATATGACTCAGGACCTCGGTACTGCGCTCAGCCGCTTCGAGGAGAACAGCCTCGATGATATGATCTATGTTGTGGGTAACGAGCAGAACTACCACTTCCAGGTGTTGAAGCTCGTGTTGAAGAAGCTCGGCTACGAGTGGAGCGACAACATCTTCCACCTCTCTTACGGCATGGTCGAGTTGCCCGAGGGTAAGATGAAGTCACGCGAGGGTACCGTAGTAGATGCTGACGACCTCATCGCCGACATGATTGGCACAGCACGCGAGATGTCAGACGAACTCGGTAAGCTCGACGGCTGCTCGGAGGAGGAGGCTGCGGCAATCTGCGAGATGGTAGGTCTTGGCGCCTTGAAGTACTTCATCCTCAAGGTTGACCCCAAGAAGACCATGTTGTTCGACCCCCGCGAGTCTATCGACTTCAACGGCAACACAGGTCCCTTCATCCAGTACACTCACGCTCGTATCCGCTCTATCTTGCGTAAGGCAGAGGAGGCAGGCATCGATGCAAGCACATACGTAAACGCTACACTCCTTCCCGAGGAGGTTGAACTCGTAAAGGCGTTGGCTGAGTATCCCGCAGTTGTACGCACAGCGGGCGAGCAGTTCGCACCCTCGGTTATCGCAGCATACGCCTACGACCTTGCTAAGCAGTTCAACGGCTACTACCACGACCACTCAATCCTTAAGGAGGAGAACGAGGCAGTACGCTCATTGCGCCTTAAGCTTGCAGCAGAGGTGGCACGCGTTATCCGCTCAGCGATGTCGCTTTTGGGTATCAATGTTCCTGAGAGAATGTAATTTGTTGTGATAGTAGCGCATCTACTGCCGCTAACGAATTATCTCAGCAATGGGCAGTACGCTTTAGTACAGCCCATCGCCTCGAAATTCGCCGAGCGTTGTATCTGCACTACTCTAACAACAAATTGGGTTAATAATTCACGGGGGTGTCCAATAGTCGTTGGATAACCCCCTTATTTTTAAGACCATGAAGCAGACCTATTACATACTTATATTGGTGGCAGCGTTGTTGGTGGCGTGTGGCGATACCAAGACTAAGAAGAGTGAAACCAATGACACTCCCGAGGTGCACTACGAGCCCGGTACACGCCAGTTAGACATAGACTTTGACGTATATAGCATCACCTCAAAGGAGCAGTTCGATGAGGCTATACGTCGCTACTGGGATGGCTTCGACTTCGAGTGTGGCGAGCGCGTCATAGAGTACGACACCATAAACATCATGCAGGCCTTTGCCGACTATGCGGCATATATCGACGTGGGCATGGAACCCATGCAGCGTGACTCTCTGCTTAAGGGGCTTATGCACCGTGCTGAGGCGAGCCGTCCTGTGCTCGATTTCTTTGCGTATGTCACTGAGGGTGTGCTCCATGATCCCAATTCGCCAATGCGCAACGATGAGCTATATATACCCATCCTTGAGGTGTTGGTGGAGTCGCCACTCTACGATGAGTACGACCGCATATTGCCCCTCTACGACCTTGAACTCGCGCGCCAAAACCGCATAGGTAACGTGGCAAACGACATCGTATATACGTTGGCAAGTGGAAAAACCGGTAGGTTGCATAGCATTGATTCAGACTATGTTATCGTAATGTTCTTGAACCCCGGCTGCCCCATGTGTCGCGAGATTATCGAGGAGATAACCTCGTCGCCCCTCATCAACGAGATGATGGAGAACAACCTTGTGGAGGTGTTGGCGATATGCCCCGATGAGGACCTCGTGGCATGGCGCGACCATATCTCGGATATACCGCGTAGCTGGATAAATGGCTACGATGCGGGCATGCGTATTACCGAGGCGCGAAGCTACAACTTGCAGGCTATACCTTCGCTCTATCTCCTTGATAACGAGAAACGTGTGATAATTAAGGATGGTACCTCGGTAGCACAAATTGAGAATGCCATAGCCTATTTCGAGGCCCTATAGCATGATGGATTTTGTTGCCATAGACTTCGAGGTCGCCAATAACGAACCATCGAGCATCTGCTCTGTGGGTATCGTCGTCGTGCGCGAGGGTAGGGTACAGCAGCGTGTGCACCGCCTTGTGCGTCCCGTGCCCAACTACTACATGTATCATAATACACGTGTGCACGGCATGACACGTCGCGATACCGATTTTCAAGTCGGTTTCCCGTTGGTGTGGCGCGAGCTGCAACCGTTGTTTGCGGGTCTGCCGTTTGTGGCGCACAACGCCCCCTTCGAGCAGCGTTGTCTGAAGGCTGTGCATGAGGCGTATAATATGCCATATCCCAACTACACCTTCCACTGCACATGTAGCATTTCGCGCAAGGTCTTTGGCCGTGAGTTACCCAACCACCGTCTTCCCACCGTGGCTGCAGCGTGTGGATATTATCTTTCGGCACACCATAACGCCCTTGCTGATGCCGAGGCGTGTGCCGCTATCGCACTCAAAATATTGTAAATGATGAAGCATATCGTAGACATCTTCTCGGCTATGGGTGAGCGACTTACCCACTTTGGTAACGACGAGGTGAGCAATCGCATTATCGACGAGGCTATCGCTGCTAATGGTTGGTTTACGCGCGTGGATATTCTGCGTGCGGTGGAGGCTATTCGTGTGGAGATGCTCGACCGTGAGAAGCTTACGAATTGGCTTTGCAACTATGCTAAAACCATTGAACCTAAGCGTGTTGCGGTGATTATGGCGGGTAATATTCCCTTGGTTGGCTTTTTTGATTTGCTCTGCGTGCTTGCCGCGGGTCACGAGTGCCACCTAAAACCATCGAGCAAGGATAGTGTTTTGATGCGCTATATTGTTGATCAACTGCGAGATATAGATTTCAATATCGCTATTTACGACTACTCGGCAGATGCTACATACGACATGGTTATCGCCACGGGAGGTGATGATGCCAATGCCTACTTCCGTGAGCACTTTGCCTATACACGCACCCTCTTGCGCGGTAGCCGCCACTCGGTTGCCGTGCTAAATGGTGAGGAGAGCGCCGAGGAGTTGAACCTCTTGTATAACGACATCACTGCCTACTCGGGTCTCGGATGTCGCTCGGTGTCGATGCTCTTTGTGCCACAGGGTTACGTTCCAGCTTTTGAGCGTGGCATGGCGGAGAATACAAAGCTTAGACGCAACATTCAAGCTAATCGTGCTACGCTTATGATTGAGGGTGCAGAGTTCTGGGATGCAGGGGCTTTTATCATGCGTCGAGGCGAGGATTTTGCTCAGTCGTTAGCGGTCGTTACAATTCGTGAATATACAGATATAGAGGATGTTAGGGCATGGCTAAATAGCAATGCCGAGCATATTCAGTGTATAGTCTCAAATTGTGGAATTGAGGGCTCGCAGCCCCTGGGTCGTGCGCAGTATCCCGCGCTTATGGATTATGCCGATGGGGTAGATACGATGCGCTTCCTACTCGATTAACGAGCGATAGACAGCCTCGATCTCATCACACATAGTACTCCAAGAGAAGCGCTTGCGCTCCTCAATCATGTTGTGCGCAAACTGGACTATGCGGTCGCCCTCGAAGATGCGCTCCAGGGCATCGCGCACACCCTCAGCTGTTGGGTCGCAGACATAACCCACCACGCCGTCGGGGACAATCTCTGCCAAGCCACCCACACGTGTAACGATAACGGGGGTGCAGAAGTTGTAGCATATCTGTGTCACGCCACTCTGCGTCGCGGTCTTGTATGGTAACACCACGCAGTCGGCAGCCGAAAAGTAGTAGCGAACGTCACTATCAGGCACGAAGAAGTCGTGCAAAATCACCTCATCTTTAAGTCCAAGTCGCTCTATGTGAGCGATATATTTCTCTCGCGAGGCGTAGAACTCGCCCGCAATAAGCAATTTTATACCTTTGCGTCTAAACTCGCCCCAGGCATCGAGTAGGGTATCTAAACCCTTATAATCGCGTATCAAACCGAAGAATAGGGCATACCTCTCTGCAGGGTCGAGACCTAACTTTGCGCAGGCCTCAGCACGCTCCACACGCTGGCCAAAGTGCTCGAACATAGGGTGTGGCGAGAAGCGCATAGGCGCTGATGTATAGGCCTTTAGTTCTTCGTGTACCTGCTCCGACATATAGATAAATCCATCCACCGAACGTAGGTAGTAGCGGTTGAAGGGTCGGTCGGTGATGTGGTGCTCGTGGGGCTCGACGTTGTCTATCTGGCAGATAACCTTTGTATGCTTATTTTTGCGTGCCTTGCGTGCGATAGTGCCGAAGCAGGGTGCCATAAAGGGCGTCCAATACTTCATGAGCACGATGTCTGGTTTCATTTTGCACAACTCGCGACCCACGCTCCACCACGAGAAGGGGTTTATGGTCGAGACCCTACGACGTATGTCGAGGTCGGCAGGGGGCGGGGTATCTACCGTCTGGCTCTTTCCTGGAAAGAGCAACGAGGGGTATTGCAGTGTGAAGGTGAGGATATGCACCTCGTAGCCGCGCGACTGATACTCGCGCGCCATGGTCTCCATGATGGATGCCAAGCCTCCGCGATAGGGGTGTGCAGGGCCTACGATAGCTATCTTCAACCTCTTGTGTGTCATGTTGTTGACTATTTGAACTCAATCTTTGCGCGGCACAACACCTTCTCTGCATCGGATGTTATCTCAAACTGGCGTGCGTTCTCTGCGTCGAGGTAGCCTACCGATACAACCTCGCCATAGCGTGCCTCGGCCAAGAAGTTGACATCAAGACGCATGGCATCGCCCCTCTCAAACTGCTCCAAGGGTAGTGTGTCGAATATAAGATCGACATAGCGCATGGTGTTCATATGGCGATTGAAGTCGATGTCGCTATATACTACGGGGCGTGATATTGATGCTGAGGCCTCTATTGGACGTAGGCGTGCGGGGGCTGCGATGGGCGATGGCTCCGCTACGATAAATTTGTCGTGCGCCTCCTTCATCATCGACATATCGGCGGCCTGGCGTGTCTGCATGTTTAGCACGCACCACTGCGACACGCCCGATGCGACCACTTTATCGCCAATGCGCATGCGGAAGTTACGCGTTGAGGCGAGGCGGTTGAAGTCGCTAATCCATGTATCAATCTCTATGTCGGTGTACTGCTCGGGGCGGTGCTCAATCTCCACTGCGAGGCGTAGCAACACCCATGTGAGGGAGCTATCCTGCAATACCTCCACGCCAAAACCCTTGTTGTGTGCATCGCGACCAGCGACGTTAAGCATGTAGTTGACAATTGCGCTTACTG
>JAEZPN010000002.1 GCA_023413645.1 Bacteroidota bacterium | reverse complement strand
TCTATGAACTCGGCACTCTTTGAGTGGGTGGTTGAGAACCTTATGAAGAACTCGTTAGATGCTCTACAGGGTCACGGCAGCATAGATGTCACCGTAGGCGAGAGTGGCGACAACGTCTTTGTGGAGGTTAGCGACACAGGTAAGGGCATTGCCAAGAGCAACTGGACACGCATCTTCGAGCCTGGTTATACAACCAAGACACGCGGCTGGGGCCTCGGACTATCGCTCTCGCGCCGCATAATCGAGGAGTACCACAAGGGTAAGATTGCCGTTGTACGCTCCGAGATAGGCAAGGGCACAACAATACGCATAACACTTAAACGTCGTGAGGGCGATGAATAACGATACACTTACATACTACGAGGAGTGTGGTTACAAGGTTGTAGCACCCGCACGACTATATGGTCGTAAATCGGAGGTACAGGAGGGCGAACCCAACCTCGAGGGTCAATACCGCGAGGTGGCTCCCGAGGAGATCTTCGGCACAACCTCCCTAAAGGGCACGGGTGGCACATATACCACAAGAAACGAGTCTCTTACGGCAACACCGCTATTTCAGTCGGTGGTCTTCATCACACTCGTTGTATACCTCGCTATCCTACTCCGCTCATGGGGCTTCATTCGCTCGATATGGAGCGATGCCTTCAAAACAAATAGCGACCAGCGCATGGTCTTTGAGGGCGGTGAGCTACCCCTCCAACGCTTTAAGCTCACAGCGGCTTTGCTTGGCCTTGCAGTTATGGCCCTAGCTATTGTGCGCATCGCCGAGGGCGAGATGTCAGCATCATCGGATATATACGCCACAG
Source organism: Bacteroidota bacterium (assembly GCA_023413645.1). Taxonomy (GTDB): domain Bacteria; phylum Bacteroidota; class Bacteroidia; order Bacteroidales; family Rikenellaceae; genus Alistipes. The sequence continues at coordinate 10,139 of JAEZPN010000002.1, read as the reverse complement.
CGCTCCACGCCATAGCGCCCATCGCAGCACTGGGCGTTATACTCATCATTGTATTGTGGAGCTACGCCTACCATAAGATCATGGGTTGGATTGTAGAGAGCGATAGTCCTGAGTCGCTCGCTCGCATTGGGTATACCAACTTCGTACGCTTGGTGGTGCTCCTCTACCCCATCACTGCCGTATGGCTTTTATCGGATGCGGGAGAGAGTTTTGCTTACTCCATAACGCTAATTATTTGCAGCAGTGTGCTATTATTGCTCTATTTAAAAGATACTTTTGTATTCTTTCTTAGAAAAAAAATTTCGATTTTCTATTGGATTTTGTACCTTTGCACCGCGATTTTGTTACCATGGAGTCTGCTTATCAAGCTGTTAGCTTCACAAATTAACGCGTAACGAATAAATAACAATCTCATATCCAACGGTATAGATTTGACATTTATTTGAAGATTTGAGTGTAACTGATTGCAAAAGAGAGTAAGAACACAAGTATAAAATTAGAACAGAGGGTGAAAGTAAGTAAGATTTTAGTGTCGCAGCCTCGTCCTGCAGTAATAGAAAAGTCGCCTTTTTTCGAATTTTCTGAAAAAAATAATCTCAACGTAGATTATAAGCCGCTCATCAAGGTCGTGGGCGTATCTCTTAAGGAGTTCCGAGCACAGCGCACGGAGATTCTCGACCATACAACAATGATCTTCTCGTCACGCACAACCATCGATAGCTTCTTCCGCATCTGCGAGGAGGCGCGTATCACTGTGCCCGAGACAATGAAGTATATCTGTAACACTGAGGCCGTAGCTCTCTACTTGCAGAAGTATATCGTATACCGCAAGCGTAAGATCTCGTTCGCCGATGGCACGTTCAACTCACTCGTTGAGCTCATCGTGAAACACAAGGACGAGAAGTTTATGCTCGCACTCACCGAGCCCTTCAAGAGTGATCTTCCCGACACACTCCTAAAGCTTAAGCTTAAGGTCTCTCCCGTAGTCTTTGCGCGCACCGTATCTGCTGACTTGGCAGAGCTCAAGCCCCTCGACTACGACATCATCGCGCTCTACTCGCCCAACGACGTTAAGGCTCTCACCGAGAACTACGAACTCGATAAGTTGCCCGTTGTTGCAACATTTGGCGAGGCTACACTCCGCGCAGCTAAGGAGGCCGGTCTCAAGGTTAAGGCATCGGCACCATCTCCCGAGGCTCCATCAATGGTTAAGGCTCTTGACATCTACTGCCACAAGGTAGAGGAGGGTCTCGAGGTTGAGGATGCCGAGGTTAAGGAGAACGCAGATAAGGAGGAGTTCATCCGCCAGCAGCAGACAAAGTTGCAGAAGAAGACACGCACACGCACTCCCAAGAAGGCGTAACAACTATGGATAAGCCCCACGCACTACCCAAGTCGGAGCGTCTATCGTCGCTCACGGCGGTGCGTCGCCTCTTTGCAGATGGCGCGTCGGGTTTCGTATATCCATTCCGCTATATGGTTCTTAAGAGCGAGAGCACCACACCTACGGTCGAGGTGCTCTTCTCTGTACCTAAGCGCAACCATAAGCGCGCAAACAAGCGTAACACGCTTAAGCGCCGTATGCGCGAGGCATATCGCCTAAACAACGAGGCGCTCCATGCCGCAATCAAGGAGCAGGGCAAAGAGGTGGACATCGCCTTTGTCTACTCATCGAAGGATTTACTACCCTATAAAACTATCGAGCATGCAGTCCGCAGGATTTTGGCAGAAGTCGTGGAGCATATGTAAGCGCATAGCCATCTGGCCGCTTGTCATGTTGGTACGCTTCTACCAGGTGTGCATATCGCCCCTGAAGCCTCCCTGCTGCCGCTTTACGCCCACCTGCTCGACATACGCCATACAGGCACTACGCAAGCATGGCCCAATTAAGGGTTCGTTGCTTGCCATCTGGCGCATCTTGCGTTGCAACCCTTGGGGTGGCTCAGGCTACGACCCAGTGCCGTAACTAATTAGCAATTAGTAATTAGTAATTAGCAATGAGTAACGAAAAATGCCACAAGCGCGTGCTTGTGGCATTTTTCGTTATTGGATAGTTCGACTATGGTCTAAAGGGGATGTTGTTCTCCTTATAGAAGTTTGAGTACATAGTCTCGCCACCATTTCCTTCGCTCAAATAGAGTTTAGTACCTTCAAGGCGATAGGCTATAGAATACTCTGTAAGCGCATAGCCTGTGTTAAGTCTCTTAAATACAATCTTATCGCCTTCGATTCTGTATCTGAATTCGTAGAGGAAGTTCACCTTAGAAGAGCCAGAACCATCGTAAACCATATCGTAGACACTACCATATGTAGGCGTGTGGAACTTATAGTGGCGCTCTACTCTGTTTCCGTTGCCATCTGTATAAGGTGCATCCCAGCATCCCACCAATTTATCATTTGCATCCTCTGTGCGAACGAATGTCCATACGACACTCTCGCCATCACTCTCAGTAGATAGAGTAAGAATATCTCCTATTATGGCATAATCCCACGCAGTCCACTCATCATAGTAATACGACTTGATATAGAATTTTCCATTCTCAAGTTTGTAATCAATTCGGCCACCATTAAGACCCATAAGCCTATCTCCCTCATAAGTCTCAATATGACGAAGGCTGTAGCCATCCTCATAGAAGCGCCACTCCCACATACTCTTATATGAGCCCTCATTCTCTGTCACACGAGTCCACAAACCATAGAGCTGCTCAAGCACTGCATCCTCTGCCTCGGGCATAACTTCTTCCTGGCTGCGGCTTTCATTAAACTGCTGAAGCGGCTCCTTCTCACACGAAACGGCGATGAATGCTACAGCGAGCACCATCAGCAAATAAGTAATCTTTTTCATAGTTTTTAGGTTTTAGAGATTAATATTAAGTTGTCTACCACACGAATATAGTCTTTTAGAAGAACCTATTACGATGTAGCATAATCATCTCGTTTTGACAAATATAACACTTCTAAACCCTAAAAACAAATTTTTATTATAAATTTACCCCCCCCCATAAATTTTTCTTATAGTGCTGGTATTGTGCATATTACACGATTTCATCGACAATTTTCAAAAACACAACTTTTCACAACAGGAACATCATACAGCACCATACGGCATAGAGACCGTGCATCATATTAACGTGAAAAATAAGCATAATATAGCTATTTACAAAGACATTGCGGGTTACAAAAATGTAACCCGCATAGTCCGTTATAATATATAACGAAAGTTACTCGTTTACAACTATTGAGCGTGGTAACTCGAGTGAAGGGTATGCCGAGCGTGTCGCATTGTTGAGACCCTCGACAAGCGCACGAAGCTCCTCGATACTGCTCTTATTCTCGGCCGTAGCGCATGCATAGCAGCGGCCAATCTCGCCAACCTTGCCATTGTTATCTACGCAGTATGCCAAAGCCGTCATATCGGCATTCCACTCCGAGGTGTAGAAGCCGTAAGGTTGTGCTATCTTACATGTCGACCAATAGCCCGATGTCAATGTCCAGAGCTCACGATCAGGATAGGTATTGACGTTCGAGCAGTCGCCCTCGAGCATTGTGGTAAAGAGCGTGCGGGCGTTGTCGAGGTTGGTGTACTTAACAACAATGATAGCCTTACCCGCCGAGAGGGCTGCATCTCCAAAGATTGAGCCCGCCTCCTCGTCGCCAGAGTAGTAGCCAACGATCTCCACCGCAGGCTTCACCGAGCCAAGCGTATCTGTACGCGCAACATTATCGAACGTAAAGGTCTTTACGATGCGACCAGTGTGAACATCAAAGGCGTAGACATATGCCATAATCTCTGTGTCGGGCAAGAGTCCTGATACCATGACATTGCTCGAACCATTGTAGTAGTACTGGTCGAGAACCTCAGCGATGGTGATGCTGGGGTTGAAATCCTTAGAGCCAGCATAGTAGTAATCGAACGCCTCCTGCTCCCAAGCGATATATGCCTCCTCGTTATACTCGCTAGGAACGCAAGCACCTGGGACATAGTAGATTGTAGGGTCTGTAGATGCTACATTCATATTGAAACCATAGGGCGAGATATTAGATGCCGAGATTGTGAACTCCACATCCTCTACGCTTCCACCCGGAAGCGTGCGGAAGGTCTTCATATAGGCATCAGTAGTGATACCGCCATCGTAGCCAAAGGCGATGATATAGTAGTCGGTATCGGCTGCGGGAAGCTTAATGGCACTAGCGCCCGTATGCTCAACAACACCCTTATCGTCTGCCATGATAGACATCCAGCCACCCCACTGGTCTACAATCTGGTGCATAACCTCATCAGCCGTAGAGACACCATCCCAGGGCTGCACAAGGGCACAGTAGATATCGTCGTTGTTCGAAGGAGTGATGCGGAATGATGCCTCCATCTGCTTAACATCCAACAACTCAATCTCGAAGGTCATCGTAGACTTCGCAGCATTCTTTGTTGTGTAGCTCGCCTTATTGATGTCGGTGCAGATAACAATACCCTCCGAGTCCATAATCAAACCAGCAACGAGGATATAGTACTCAGTATTCTCGTTGAGACCACTCGCCTGAAGCTGCTTGTTGCCCTGGTGGATCAATGCCTCGATAATCTGCTCGTCAGTATAACCAGCACCGCGGTATGAGTTGATATCCTGCTGGAAGTAGTACTCATAGAAGTAACTCTCCGACATCTTGTAACCATTCTCATCTGTAACGTAGTAGTCATAGGAACCCTTAGGCATGGTGCAGAGATACCAATAAATCTCCTTATCCGAGGGTGCTACGCTTATGATTACGCTGTTATCCACTACCTCTGTGGCAATCTCGAAGCTACAATCTACATTCTCCACCGCCAAAGTCTTGAATGCCACCTTTGTAAGCTCTGTGCACGCCTCATACTTATCATCCACGCCAAACACCAAGAGGTAGTACTCCGTATCGAGCGACAAGCCCGAGAAGGTAACATCCGTAATTGCGCCATTATCTACGATCGAGGGCATATACTCCGCAAGAGTGAGACCCTTTACCGAAGCCTCATCGGTAAGCTCCTGGAATACGGTAGCGATGACAAATTTGTCCTGTGTGAACTCATCTACCACGCTACGCTTCTCAACAACACATACATAGTCACCCATCTCCGGTGAAGGTGTAACGCTTACAGTAACGGTAGAACGAGTGACATCGTCAACACTTACACGGAAATCAGGGATGGGCGTAGGGGGTGGAGGTGGGTCGACTTCGCTACCACAAGCTACTGCGACAGCCATAAGCGCCACAATAGCCCACAATTTTATAATCATGTTTTTCATATCAGTACCCTATTATTAAGGGCGTGCCCGAAGAACACGCCCTAAATACTTACTCTTATAAAGTCAATTAGAATGCAAACGACTTAATAGCTGTAACGTTTACAAGGTCGCTAACAGGCATCTCCAAAGCCTCTACCTCGTGGTAGATAACCTCTGCGCCACGGAATGTACCAACCTCCTCGTTCCAGATGCACTCCATAGTGGGAGCAGCAGCCTCGTTAACAACGATTGACTGGCACATAGCATTCACTGTAGCATTGTTGCGCTCGTTTACATATGCGCGGAGCACCTCGATATCGCCACCATTCTGGGGCTTAACACCAACCATACCAACTTTACCCTCAGCGCCGTTGACATCCTGTGCATATGATACTACAGTCTGGTCAATATCCCACTCTGCGATGAAGAACTCATAGGGTGTAGAGAGAGTAGTAATCTCACTCCAGTAGCCACGGAACTCAGAGATGATATAGCGGTCAGAAAGAGCGCTTACCTCGTCGATAGAACCAGTAGAGATAGCAGTGAAGAGAGCTGAAGCACCATCAATGTTCTTGTGTGTCACAGCAACGATGGGACGGCCAGCAGTCAAATTTGCATCACCAAAGATTGAACCTGCCTCATCATCACCATTGAATACGCCCAAAACCTCTACTGTGGGGTTTACAGTACCAACAGATGTAGTTGTAACAGTAGCGTTCAAGTCGAAGTAGCACTTAGCAAACTTACCAGTCTTAACGTCGATAGCCAATACGTAACCCATGTATGTAGTGTTAGGCTCGAGGTTAGCAACGTAGAACTTAGCGCTGCCGTTGCGGTATGGGTAGCCCTGCTTCTTGAGCTTATCCAAAGCCTCCTGGTGTGTGAGACATGGGCTCTGACCCTCCATGCACATCTGCATCACCATTGCGAGGGTCTCAGCTGAAGCCGACATAGCCGCCTCAGGGCTGAAGCTGTCAGGATATGCGATACCTGGCTGGTAGTAGATTGAAGGATCTGAAGAGATAACCTCGAAAGTGAAGTCGTAAGGACCTACCTCAGTGAAGTTGAATGAGAAATCTGCGTTGTAAGCATCGCCGTGCTCAGGAGTCTTGAACGATACGTATACGGGAGCAGATGTGATAGTACCGGGGTTAGAGTCATACTCGCCAGTCTCCTCGTTGATAAGCTTACCATAATCCTCGTTAACATCGAAGCTAAATACTACGATGTAGTACTCAGTCTCTGCAATGTCAAGAGCATATGAGGGCAACTCAACAACACCTGATACGGGATCAACATGCTTGAGCTCTGTGTAGTTGTGCCAGTACCAAATATACTCTGTTACAGCGTTGTTAGCAATATCAATAGGCTTCATGTTCTTCTTAGGACTATCGATATAGCTGATGTAGTAGTAGTACTGAGCATTAAGATCCGAAGGTGTGATCTTGATGTCTGCTGAGTAGTGGTCGATGTTTGTAACCTGAACGTCAAAAGTAAGGTCGCTCTGTGCTGCCTCGCCAGAGTTGTAACGCAACTCCTTGAGCTCAGTAGTTACAGCAACACCCACAGCATCATACTGAACACCTGCCACGAGAGCCACATACTTAGTCTTTGCCTGAAGACCTGATGCGTTGAGTGTACGATAGCTCTTGTAGATAAGCTTATCCTTAATCTGCTCCTCAGTCAATCCCTCTGCCTTGAGGTTCTCAATCTCAGTGTTGAGATAGTTCTGGAAGAACTCCTTCTGAGACCAACCATACTCACCATCCTCCTTAGTGTATATCTGCATCTCCTCTACAGGAACGTTTACAAGGTGCCATGCCTGCTTGTTATCTGAAGGAGTAACAGTGAGGGCTACAGATGTAAGATATACCTCGCTCTTAATTGTGAAGGTACATGCTGACTGCTCAACATCCTTAGTTTTGAACTTAACGTAAGTCACCTCAGTTGTTGTAGCATAATCTGCTGCTGTATCTACGCCGAATACGAGCAAGTAATAGCTAGCATTCTGTGCAAGGTTCTTAACCTCGTGGTTCTCCAACGCACCACGCTTTACAGCCTCTGATACATACTCTACAAATGTCTTCTCCTGAGACTCTGCATATGCAGCGAACTCTGCGTAAATCTTCGCTACGAGCTCAGCATCTGATGCACTCTGCTCAACAGCCGCTGCGGGATATACCACTGCGAGGTAGTCCGCCTCGAGATCCGAAGGAGTAACATTGATAAACGCCGAGGTGCGTGTAGTCTCGCTAACCGAAGCCTCGAACTTGAGATCCTCCTTTACAGGATCATCAGTGTTTGGTTTGTCAGGAGTAGGCTCTGTACATGCTGCAAATGACAAAGTGAAGGCTGTCAAGAGCATCATCAACCAATTAAGTTTTTTCATAGTTTTTCAGTTGTATTAGTTTGTAAATTATTATCTATCAATATATTACTCCACGCCATCCACACTATTCATTGCCAGCGGCATAGACAGGGATGCCCACCCCGCAGGTGGCAGTTGAGACAAAGCAACAATTCTCCAATACAAAAGTAATTTTTTTTGGTCTTATTACCAAATTTTCAGCAACTTTTCTACTCGAAATCAAAAAACATAAAGCGGGTGCTAAAAGTAACACCCGCCGAAAAACAAATACAATAGACCGACTACTCCGCCACGCCACCAGCGCTTTGGATAATCTCGATGGTGTCGTGAAGCATAAAGCTCTGCACCGAGATTTTCGCCTTGCGCTCGTAGCCAGTGGTATTTGGCTCAACTACAATGCAGATGCCCGAATCCCACTTTGCCAATGCTCGCGTTGGCACCTCGTATTCATTAATAACCTTGACAACCTTAATCCAACCCTCCTGGGGTGTAAGGTCTCCATTCTCTTCATCGACCTCCCAGCGGTCAGAGTAGTTAAATATAATCTCTACATTATCCACGCCCGTAGAACGCACAGGGATAATCACCTCGCCACCCTCGGCGCCAACTGTCATAGACTCCTCGAAGAACTCCACGAATGGCTTATCCTCAATCTTACCGGGTACAAATGTATTCTCACAACTTACGCCCAAAACTGCAATTACAGCAATCGCAACAAAAAATAACTTTTTCATAACTTATAGTTTTATAATATTTTACAACTGTTCAACTTTAATCACATGATACTTATAGCCAGAGTACAACTCTACCCATAGCGTACGGGGTTTGCCAGTAGTATTAGGCTGGGCGATAATCCGCAACTCTTTACTACAATCCGACTCCGCGCGTAACCACTCATACTCGCAGTAGCCACCCTCGCCGTCATTGCTTATATACATGCCCTCACCCGCTGTTTTATAGTCGATGACGCTTATGTGACGGAACGCCTTAGCATCATCCTCTGAGATAGTCTCCACGCCACCCTCCTTTGAAAATGTTACTGACTCGGGATAACCCATGTTAACCTCCTCGAACGCACCACAAGAGAGCAACACGAAAGGCAATACAATGGCAAATAATACACGTTTCATAACATATTGCTTTAGAAATACTTAAGTCAAATAAAAACTATCCTACTCCAACATGTGCTTCACTGCATCAACCTCGCAGTTCCACACCTTATCGTCACCAAAGTCAAGCGCAACGATGGCTCTATCGGCAGTAAGTTCTGCACTGAGCGAGACAAACGTATGCTCTCCGAGATTGATCGTGCCGACCACATTCTCGGCAGCAAGCGGCAAAGAACCATCGACCAAGTCGCCTTCGAGATTCTTGAATATAATAAACTGTGGTTCATGCTGGATGTCCGTGCCTTCCGGACCGAGCGTTAACAAATAGCGACCATCATCCTGCTTGTGCAACTCAACATGAACAAAGAAGGTAGTATGCTCCTCGCCCACCTGCTGCACTAGGTCGCCACTGTAATACGCATCCTCAGGGAACTTCTGCACCTCATAGACCTGATTGAGATTGGGTTCACATGCCATAGTTATAACTGCTGCAAACGAGAGCAATAAGAATTTAATGAACTTCATAATAATTTAGTTTTGATTGATAATTAATTTTCACTTGTGCTTTTCGCTACTGCAAAGTTAGAGCAGAAGCAAGCGCAAAACCAAATTTTTGAGGTTCAAGTTTTTCCGCAGGGGGGGGGTAACTCACTGATTATCAACACTATGAAAAACCTATTTTTACGACTTTTTCATCTTATTGATTATCAGTGAGTTACAAGGACGACCAAGCACATATTCGGAAATGCGTGTAAAAGACTGATAATCTGCGCTTTACAAAGATAAATCCTCAGGACAACCAATTTGCAGTCAAAAATGAGAATGTATGTATGAGGAGTGGCAACAATAATGAGCTTAACTTGCCGAGGATTGCTGCGCAATCTTTTCTCGGCTTAAATCGGCGGCGTCTCGGCATAGCGAAAACATTCCCTCTGCGCTCGACTTGCACGATTTTCCTCTGTTACACAGAGCAGTAAGCTCACCCAACATCAATCATAATACCTAATTAATGAAATTAAGGTATCCACCTCTTCAAGAGAAGATCTTCGGTCTCTCAATTTTTCTATTTGCGCAGAATTTATGGTACGCCGTAACGAAGAATGACGATTCGGATAGTTCTCACCTTCGGTGAGGTAAGCCGATAGGCTTACAACAAGCCCCTCCTTTTCAAACGGAGGGGTTTGGGGAGGATTATAAGCATAACCGGCATTAGCCGGCTCTTTAAACCGAAATCCGGGGTTCGGCATTTGTGTATAAACACAAAAAAGCCGAACCCTTATCGGATTCGGCTTAAAGAGGCGGCTACCTACTCTCCCACCTAAATAGGCAGTACCATCGGCGTGAGTGAGCTTAACTTCTCTGTTCGGAATGGGAAGAGGTGGAACCTCACTGCTATAACCACCTAAA
>JAEZPN010000093.1 GCA_023413645.1 Bacteroidota bacterium | reverse complement strand
ATATGCCCTCGAGGGCTTCAAGCTAAACGCCATAGACTACCTCCTAAAGCCCTTCTCATATGAGGAGTTTATGAAGGCTACGCAGAAGGTTATCTCACTTGTCGACCTTGTGGAGCGTTGCCATGCCGCAGAAAACGCCATCGCCCAGAATGAGGCAGAGACAGCCGACAAGGAGGTTATATCGGTTAAGGCAGACTACAAGACACAGCTCGTTAAGGTTGCCGACATCGTATATTTGGAGAGTGCGGGCGAGTATGTGCGCCTACATATCGAGGGTAGTTCGACCATCACCACACTATTCCGCCTCAAGAACATGGAGACATCGCTCCCCGCAGAGAACTTCTTGCGCGTACACCGCTCATATATCGTGAACCTCAAGCGCATCGCCAGCTACACAAAGGGTCGCATCTTCCTCGACAATGGCGAGTATATCCCCTTGGGAGAGAACTACAAGGAGCGTTTCTTGGAGTATTTTAATAAGATGAACGCTTAAGCGAAAGGCGAGCTATTACCCTACTTCAGAGAATAAAAAAATTACCCAGGATTGTACAACCCTGGGTAATCTCTTTTAGTGACGGGCCCAAAGCCCTTTACGATAGGATTACTTCTGCATTACACCCTGTGAAGGATCGCCAACAACCATGTTCTTGTCGATGCGAAGTGTTACGTTGCTGTCAACCTCGATGAGCAATGAAGTCTCGTGTACCTCCTTGATAACACCGTAGATACCACCTGCAGTGATGATCTTGTCACCCTTCTTAAGGCCATCGCGGAACTGCTGCATCTGCTTACGACGCTTCTGCTCGGGACGCCACATGAAGAGGTACATGATAACAATCATACCAAGAATCAAGAACCACATACCATACTGCTGCATGAAAGTGGGCTCGGGCTCAGTAACAGTCTCCTCAACAGTCTCCTCAGTAATTGTCTCGTCTGCAGCAGGAGCACCATCCTGACCAGCGTTGAGGTCAACATTTACCTGCTCAGTGCTCTGCTCACCTGCCTCGGTCTGAATAAAAAGCAAATTCATAATAGTTTATTTTTTAAATTGTTAATTGTTTGCAATAAGTTAGCACATCCGCAAAGGTAGGAATAATTCTTAGATTACCAAAATATTCGTACCTCTTTATTAAAATCTTATCCATTAGAGCTACTCAACCGTAGCACCCATCCATATCACAAAGCCACACTCGGGATTCGAGGTCGTAACCTCGAGGAAGTTACCCACGCCACCCCACTCGCCACGCGAGTCGAAGGTTAGCACCACCTCGCACACACCACCCGCCTCAATGGGGCCACGTGGTAGCTCAAGCGTAGTACAACGGCATGTTGTAGAGTAGTCGACAAGCACGATGGGCTTGTCGGTAGCGTTAACCACACGGATTGACAACTCGACCACAGAGCGGGGCTCCACAACGCCAAAGTCGGCGATGACCTCGGCAGTGTAACCCTCGGCGAGCTCTGCAACAAGTTCCTCGGGCGTTACCTCACTCTCTGTGTTCTCGACATTCTGTTTTGCACTCTTCGAGCCACAGGCTACGACACACAAAACGAGTGCCAAAAGGGCGAGTATGCGACATAATGGCTGCATGGGAGCAACACGTTAGAGGAGTCCGCGACCGCTCTTAGCGATGCGACCATCAGCTGTGAGGTCTGCAACAACCTTATCCAAGACGCCATTTACGAAGGTGCTGCTCGAAGGTGATGAGTAGTACTTCGCAATGTCAATCCACTCGTCGAGAGTCACCTTAACGGGGATAGAGTCGAATACGACAAGCTCCGTGATAGCGATAGAGATGATGAGGTTATCCATGAATACCACACGCTCAACATCCCAGTTCTGGGTGTAGCGGTCAACAATCTCCTGGTTGTCCTCATACTGTACCAACGACTTGATGAAGAGTGTACGCGCGAAGTCGAGGTCCTCGTCGCTCTTGAACTTGGGCAACACACGGAGCACATCGTGGCTCTGCTTTGTGTTCTGCACTGTGCGCAATGCCATGTAGAGTGCGAAGCCATAGTCGTCGCACCAGAGGAGCGACATCTCGTTCAACACCTCCAACATTGCATCATCCTCCTCGAGCCATGTGAAGAAGTCCTCAACAAAGCGGCGGTCATCATTGAACGATGCAGTGGGAAGAGTCATATACTTAGTGTAAAACTCAGCCTCAACAAGGCGGTTGTATACATCCTTAACGGTGTCGTAGTGGTTTGCCCATGAGAGCTTGCGCGATGCGAGCACATCGTTTACAGAGTCGCTGTTGGCGATAAGTGCGATGATGGGGTTATCCACAAAGCGGCGATTGGGGTTGAGATCCTCATATGTTGCGAGCTTCTTCTGCTTCGCCAACTCCTGACGGCTCTCAGCATAGCGCGACACCTCAACGATGAGGGACATCATCTGGAAATAGAGGTCGTATGCTTTATCAATAGATTCAACGAGGTTCTTCTCCGAGGCCTTAAGGTTGTCGGAGCCTGATTTAAGATGTGCGTAAAGGCTCTTAGCGACCTTCACTCGGAGCAATCTTCTACTCAACATAGTCTAATGAACTGAATCGGTTATATGCAAAATGCGTTGCAAAGATATAAAAAAAATCCTATCTTTGCATTCAGTACATATATTTATTAACAAAAACTATCAGACAATGAACCCTTTTATCTATAACATCCCTACGAAAGTATATTTCGGCGAGAACCAGTTGGGCAATCTGGGCAAGGAGATTTCACGCTTCGGCAAGCGCGTGTTGCTAACTTATGGCGGTGGTTCTATTAAGCGTATAGGTCTCTACGACAGAGTGTTGGAGGAGTTGCGCAATGCTAGCGCGGAGGTATTCGAGCTCTCGGGCATCGAGCCCAACCCACGCATCGAGTCAGTACGCGAGGGCGTGAAGATTTGCAAGGAGCAGAATATCGACGTTTTGTTGGCCGTAGGTGGCGGTTCTACCATCGACGCTACGAAGTTTATGGCTGCGGGAGCATGCGTGGAGCACGACGCATGGGAGTTCTTCGGCGCTAATGCCAAGCCCATCGAGCGCGCCCTACCCATCGTGACTATCCTAACACTTGCTGCAACAGGCTCGGAGATGGATACTGCGGGTGTCATCTCAAACCTCGAGACGGGAGATAAACTCGGCCGCCTTGCACAGCCACTCCTACCTAAGGTGTCGTTCCTCGACCCCACGCTCACATACTCCGTAAGCAAGTACCAGACAGCATGTGGCTCAGCAGATATCATGTCGCACATCCTCGAGGTATATTTCAACACCCAGGAGGACTTGTATATGCTCGATACCTTTATGGAGGGCATGCTCAAAACTATCGTTAAGTACGCCCCCATTGCTCTTGCCGAGCCCGAGAACTACGAGGCACGCGCAAACCTTATGTGGACATCGTCGTGGGCTATCAACGGCTTTATCAATGGCGGTAAGCGCAAGGCGTGGAGCTGCCACCCCATGGAGCATGAGCTCTCGGCAATATACGACATCACACACGGCTTGGGCTTGGCTATCCTCACACCCCGCTAGATGGAGTACTGCTTGGATGAGACTACGGTGGATAAGTATGTTCAGTATGGCGTGAATGTCTTTGGCATCGACGCAAAGATGGATAAGATGGAGATTGCGAAGGAGAGCATCCGCCGCACTGCCGAGTTCTTGTTCGAGACATTGGGCTTGCAGCGCACATTGTCCGAAGTAGGCATCAAGCGCGAGGACTACGCCGTTATGGCACAGAAGGCATGCCGCTATGGCGACATCAAGGGCTTCAAGACGCTGACACCGAAGGATGTAGAGCGCATCTTTGAAATGTGCGAGTAGGGAGCAATAAGGAGGTTAAGGAATTTAAGGATATATCAAATCACTAATTTCCCTAAATTCCTTAACTTCCCTAAATTCGTTTTACCCAACAACTCACCAAGCCCCCGTTCCTTGTCAGAGTGGTGTGGTAGTGGTGCATCACAAAAGAACCCACCCAGGGATAGTACAACATAGTACAGCCCTGGGTGGGTTACTTTTAGGGATGTGCCGCTAACGCGCCACTATCACAAGGAACGGGCGCCGTCGGAGATCACTACTGAATACACCTTAGGCTCATGGCCGTACTTCTCGTTGAAACGCGCCTTTGCGGTAGCGATGAAGTTGTCGTAGAGGTCGCTCTTTACGAGGTTGATGGTGCAACCACCAAAGCCACCACCCATGATGCGTGAGCCTGTTACGCCGCACTCCTGGGCTACGGTAGCAAGGAAGTCGAGCTCCTCACATGACACCTCATAATCCTTAGACATGCCCCAGTGTGTCTCGTACATGCGCTTACCAACGGTCTCGTAGTCGTTAACCTTGAGTGCCTCGCAGACGTCGAGTACGCGCTGCTCCTCGCCAATGACGTAGCGTGCACGCTTGTAGTCCTCATCCGAAATCTTATCCTTAATAGCCTCGAGCTGAGCCATTGTAGCACCGCGTAGGAACTCCTGACCGAGAACTGCTGCTACGCGCTCGCACGATGCACGACGGTCGTTATAGGGTGAGCCCACGAGCTCGTGCTTAACAACAGAGTCGAGGAGAACGAGTTTGTAGCCATGCTGCTCGGGGTCGAAGGGGAAGTACTCGAACTCCATAGAGCGGCAGTCGAGGCGCATGAGGTGTCCCGCCTTGCCGAATACGGATGCGAACTGATCCATGATGCCGCACTTAACACCGCAGTAGTTGTGCTCGGTAGACTGGCCGATGCGTGCAAGTTCAAAGCGGTCGATGCCGAGCGAGAAGAGCTCGTTAAGGGCGTTAGCGAATGTAGACTCGAGGGCTGCAGAAGATGACATACCTGCGCCGAGGGGCACATCGCCAGCGAATGCTGTGTCGAAGCCCGCAATCTTACCGCCACGCTTAATAGTCTCGCGACATACACCGAAGATGTAGCGTGCCCAGCTTGCAGCGGGTGCATCCTCCTCGTTGAGACCGAACTCGGCATAGTCGTCGAGATCAACAGAGTATGCGCGCACCTTATCTGTGCCGTTGAGCTTAATCTCTGCCACCATGCCCTTGTCGATAGCGCCGGGGAAGACGAAGCCTCCGTTATAGTCGGTGTGCTCGCCGATAAGATTGATGCGGCCAGGAGATGTGAAGAGCTCGCCCTGGGTGCCGAATTTCTCGTTGAATTTCTCGCGGATAGTGTTTACGTTCATAGTATATATGTGTTTTATAAATTTATAATCGCATAATCCTTACAAAGTTAGGAATTTTATTCCGAAAGTACAACATCTTTCGGCAGTTTTTACTATCTTTGCATTAACTAAACAGCAACTTTTATCTTATGGAGAGACGCGATAACGTATTCAAATGGCTCGACGACGAGGGCATAACATATTCGTGGTATGAGCACCCCGAGGCACCAACAATCGAGATCGCACGCCAATATTGGCAACAGGATGGCTCGAAGCACTGCAAAAACCTCTTCTTCCGCAACCACAAGGGCAACCGCCACTATTTGGTGGTATTCGACTCGGAGCAGTCGATGGCGATACACGACCTCGAGCACATCCTAAAGCAGGGTAAATTGTCGTTTGCCTCACCCGAGCGTATGTTGAAGTGGCTCGGTCTATCACCAGGCTCGGTGTCGCCATTTGGTCTTATCAACGACACAGAGAACCACGTGCACCTCTTCCTCGACGAGACCCTCCGCCACCAGCCAGCACTGAGCTTCCACCCCAACGACAACCGCTTCACGGTGGTTATCTCGCGTGAGGAGTTCGAGCGCTACCTAACAAAGGTGGGCAACACATACGAGTATATCAAGTTGTACTAACCGAGTTTGATGACATAAAATAGATGCTCCTCGCTCCAAAGTGCGAGGAGCATCTATTTTAACAACGAACGAACTATTTTATACCATCGAGCATAAAAAACATGTAGCATGGTACTATAATTGCTCTTACGGCTTGTAAATTTCAAATTTATGAGTCGCAATTTTATTGAAGCGGTGGCACATCGCCGCAGTTACTACCACCTCGACAACCGCGCGCTGGTGGATGATAATATTGTTGTGGGACTAATGGACGAACTCCTTGCGACCATGCCCTCACCATTTAATGTGCAGTCGGCACGCATGGTGCTTCTCTTCGATGAGCAGCACCACGAGCTATGGCGCATAGTTCTCGATACGCTGAGCCACATAACACCTCCCGAGCGCTTCGCAAAGACAAAACAAAAGATTGAGCGCGCATTTATGGCGGGACGTGGCACGATACTCTTCTATGAGGATAGGGATGCGCTAAACCATATGCGTAGGACCTATCCGCTATATGCTGACAATGTCGCTACATGGTCGGAGCAGAGCTCTGGAATGTTACAGTTCGCAGCATGGACAGCACTCGAAGATGTGGGCTATGGAGCGTCTCTGCAACACTATAATCCTCTAATCGACAAGGCGGTCATGGATAGGTGGCTGATAAATCCCGACTGGAAGCTAATCGCCGAGATGCCCTTTGGTGCACCCCTCGACAGTCCCTCACACCGCATAGACACCTCCCCTCCCCACGCCCGCCGTTTGGTCTTTGGTGAGGGCTGGGAGTAACATAAAAAATGAGGTCGTCAAACGGCGACCTCATTTTTATTGGCAACTATCCATAGTTGCCTTTTTATTTAAGAGTTTCAGTTAGATGCAGACTTTATAGCACGAACGACATCGGGGATAAGCAACACGGGCATTGTCAACAAAATTATCCATACCCAGTCCATAAACGAAAGGGGCGAGACGCCAAAGAACTGACCCGCAAAGGTCACAATAATAATCTGTCCGCCAAGGATAACCGCCAAAATCATGAGGAACATTCCGTTGTACGACTCCTTAACCTTGTGGGGAGCACGAAAGAGGTCGACAATGTCGCAAATCAAGCTGCGATCGGTGCGGAAATACTTAGCGTTAAACAAGTTCCAGAACTGCAACATAACGAATATCGAGAAGAAGAGACCCATCTCGTAACCTGTAAGGTGCTTAGCAACCTTCTCTGGACTAAATATCTCGAGGAAGAAGATGCGCATAGAGTCGAGCGTGAGAAACTCCGACATGCTCTCAATCTGCTTATGCCACAAGAACTGCCACAAGGCGATAAGAACAACGAAGAATATCAAGCCACCACCCACGATAAAACGCAACATACGACGGTCGATGATGTGACTATCGCTCTTGCGGGGCTTATCGCGCAACACTCCCCTATCGGGAGGCAACGACGACAAGGCCATAGCAGCAAATGTATCCATGATGAGGTTCACCCACAACATCTGCGTAACCGTAAGTGGCGAGTCAAGGCCCATGAAGGCACCAGCCAACACAATGAGGCAGGCACAGAGGTTAATGGTCATCTGGAAGATGATGAAGCGACGGATGTTTAGGTAGAGAGATCTACCCCACATAATCGCCTTGTTGATACTTGCGAACGAGTTGTCGATGATGGTGATGTCGCTGGCCTCCTTAGCGCGCGAGGTACCATCACCCATAGAGAGACCCACCTGAGCCTTACTTAGCGCAGGAGCATCGTTCGTGCCGTCACCCGTAACTGCCACAACC
>JAEZPN010000099.1 GCA_023413645.1 Bacteroidota bacterium | reverse complement strand
TGGGTGCGCCGTAGTAAAGACGATGTAGTGACCCGCGTCAATGTTACGCACGAAGTCGATGCCGCTCATGTCGGGCATGTTAATATCTACGTATAGGAGATCCACGTTGGTTGTTTTAAGCACCTCCTGTGCCTCGAGGGCACTGCGACATACGGCAACGAGCTCAAGCTGCTCGGTGCGCTCTATGTAGCTCTATATCTGTCTTAGAGCCAAGGGCTCGTCATCAATGGCGATACATCTAACCATGGTATTCTATAGGTTTTAGAAGTGTTTATTAATAGGTATCACAAGCTCCACGACATACTTATCCTCGCTCGAACTATCGGTAGTGAGCGTGTAACTGCTGCCGAAGAGCAGGTCGAGACGCTTTGTTATGTTGTTTAGGCCGATGCCACTATGCTCGGTTGTGTGTGCCGAGTGGCGGCTGTTGGCAACTATACATGTGAGGGTCTCCTTTTTGACAGCAATATTGATGTCGATATACGACTCCTTGTTGTAGCTGATGCCATGCTTAAAGGCGTTCTCCACCAATACGATAAGGAGCAACGGTGGCATTGTAACCTTACGGCATGTATTTAGGTCGGGAGTCTCAATGCTTATCTTCACATCGTCGATATAGCGTATGCGCATAAGCTCGATGTAGTTGTGTAGGAACTCCACCTCCTTGTCGAGCGATGTGTGGCTGCCGCTCGAGTCGTAGAGCACATGGCGCAACATTCGCGATAGCTCCATGACGCTATGCTTGGCAAGCTCCGTGTCGAAGTCTATCATCGCGTGGATGTTGTTGAGCGTGTTCATCAGAAAGTGGGGGTTTATCTGATACTTCAGATACTGCATCTCGTTCTCGATGCTCTGCTTCTCGAGTACCGTCATGCGCTGCTCGGTCTCGAGGGTGCGGTAGTAGAGCTTAATCATGGAGTTGGCACCCGCCATCAGAATGCCGATAATGACGTTCCAATACCACTCCAAGTCGGTAAACGAGGCTTTGTCGCGGAGCATCACATCCTCCTGCCAATACTGGAAGTCGCCAATCTCGATGGTGCCGAAGATGGCGAATATAATTGCCAAGAGCAGTATGCAGTAGAGCCAGTAGCGGTGGCGTAGCAACAGGCGTGGCGCAAGCACCGTAGTGTTGAGGATGAATACCAGGAAGTAGGGTGCTATCTTACCCCACGAGATGATTACCTTGTTGAAGTCAACAACATTCTCGCTCATGAGGTGAGAGTTCATAAAGGGAATAAGGAATATGGCTATCCACACGAGGGTGTATAGCATATTCTCACCAAGTCGCCAGTTTCTAAACATTTTCATACTCTGCAAATGTAGTGATTTCGTATAATAAATCAAAATAAAGGGTTTATAATTAAACCGAATAGTTGAATTATTAAATAAAATTTATTAACTTTGTATGATTTTAGGCTGTGTGGCTCTCAATAACAAAACTTTTTCAGATTATGAAACTTGGAATGCCCTACGCACTCAACGAGATGGGTGGACGTAGCAATCAGGAGGATTCTATATTCCCAGCAAAGGGTGATGCTAACTCTTCTTCACGCCTCTTCTTGGTGTGCGATGGTATGGGCGGACATGAAAACGGCGAGGTTGCAAGTGGCGTTGTATGCTCAACCTTTGGTTCTAACCTCGCAAATATCGACCACGATGCCTTTACTGTTGACATGTTCAACTTCACGCTCTCTGCGGCATACGATGCTCTCGATAGGGAGGATTCCAACCCCGAGAGTCAGCGAAAGATGGGTACAACATTGACCATGTTGCATATCAATAACCACGAGGCTGTTATTGCACATATGGGCGACAGTAGAGTCTACCACGTGCGTCCCTCGGCTGATAATGCCATTCTCTACCAGACTAGTGACCACTCGCTCGTAAACGAGCTTTTGCGTGCCGAGGTCATCACTCCAGAGGAGGCTGTCAACCACCCACGTCGCAATGTCATCACTCGCGCCATGCAGCCACACCTCGAGACACGCCACAATGCCGAGGTATATACTATCAAGAATGTTCAGGCAGGTGACTACTTCTTCCTCTGCTCGGATGGTGTTCTTGAGTCACTTTCTAACGAGGCATTGGTGGAGATTCTCCGTCGCGATGTATCGGATGGCGAGAAGATTGATGCTATCAAGGCGTTGTGCGAGGCTTCGAGTCGCGATAACTTCTCGGCATATCTTGTTCCCGTTGTAGAGGGCTTGCCATATGTTGAGCCTATCGTCGTAACAGCGGAACTTGTCGAGGACGAGGAGGAGCCCCAGTCGGAGGATGTAACAGTGCCTCCTACATATGCTGATAAAGAGGATCTTAACGCTCCTAATCGTCGTAAGCTAACACCTATGAATATCACGCTTATGTGTGTTGCTGTTGGTGCTGTCATCACTATGTTCTTCATTGGCTTTGGCAATGGTAATGTGACTGTCGAACTCAACGTAAATGATAGAAGAGTGCCGTTGCCCAAAGAGTCTGTGCAGCCATCTTTCCCAGAGAAAGATGCAACCTCCCCAGCGTCTGCTGAGAACGTTGAGTCTACAGACGAAGTGGATGTTGTTGACCCCGCACAGGGCGATACACTCGAGCAGACAGAGGAGCAGACAGAGGAGCAGGGTGAGGCACACGAGCAGACTGAGACTATTGAGCAACCAATAGCGGAGGACGCTCCTACAGCGGTAAGTCCCAAAAAATCAACCGCCCAAAAGACAACACTCCTTAATGGAATGAAATAATCAATCAAGCAGCCGCCTGACGGCTGCTTGTGCTATATATAAATATGTTGAAGGGTTTACTTTTTGATATGGACGGTGTACTGGTTAACAACCTCGAGGTACACCGTGAGGCCTTTGCCGAGTTCTTCCGCCGCTATGGCGTGGAGCGTTCGTTCGACGAGCTAAGTCGCGTATTTGGCAAGGGTAACGATGATATTATGGGCGAGCTTATGCCTCGCGAGGTTGTTGAGCGTGTGGGTATCAGAGAGCTCGGAAACGAGAAGGAGGCTATCTATCGCGAGATATATGCCCCCACGATTGTGCCACAGCCCGGCTTGTTGGATTTCCTCGCAGAGAGTGAGCGCGAGGGGCTTCGTGCCGCTGTTGGCTCTTCTGGCTATAGGGCAAATGTCGATTTTGTGCTGGATAAGTGCAACATACGTCGCTACTTTATGGCTGCTGTTGCGGGCGATGAGGTTACGCGCTGCAAGCCCGACCCAGAGATATACCTTACGGCAGCTGCCAAGTTGGGTCTTAAGCCAAGTGAGTGTGTGGTATTTGAGGATGCTGAGGCGGGTATAGAGTCTGCTAAGCGCGCTGGCATCAAGGTCGTAGCACTTGCCACAACCTTCGACCGCGAGTTCTTGAGCCACACCGAGGCGGACATCATCGTCGACGACTTCCGCGATGTCAATGTCGCAATGTTGCGCAGACTTGTTGAGGGTTAAACCTTGTTTAGTAGCTTCGTGACTGAAGGTATGCGAATCATCACGTCGAAGAGACGTGCAGGGATGATGGCGCATACGGCAACCACGAACTTAGTGAATAGACCGGGTGTAAGACGTCGTCTGCCACGCATCATGGCGCGTGTTCCACGTCGTGCTATGGTCTCTGCGCGGTGCATGACACCGAGGCGCACAAACCATTTGCGCCACGAGGGCTTCAGGTCGTAGAAGGGGGTGTCAACAGCACCTGGGAATACGGCCGTAACGCTCACGCCGTGGCGATGTAACTCATACCATAGCGCAAAGGCGAGGTTCTTGATGTAGGCCTTCGTTGCGCCGTAGTGCGAGATTGTGGGGTAGGGTAACCACGCTGTAGATGAGGACATTAGGAGTATGCGTCCATGTTTGCGCTCCTTCATCGCCTCGCCAAAGTAGCGGCATAGGAGCGTTGTCGTAGTGCAGTGCAGGCCTATGATTGTCTCAAGGCGCTTGGGCTCGGTGCGTGTGAGTGTTGAGAAGAGCAGCATGCCTGCGTTGCAGATGAGGATGTCAACCTGCCAGCCCTCCGCTTCGCATCTGTCGAAGATACTCTTTGCGGCATCGGGTGCTGCGAGGTCAGCGAATATGTGGTGCGCAGTGATGTTGTACGTCTCACGCAGCTCCGCTGTGACTACTTCCAACTCCTTCTGCTGGTTGCTTACGGCTATGATGTTGTAGCCGCGCTTCGCCAACTCATTGGCGTAGCAGCGACCGATACCTGAGGATGCTCCTGTGATTAATGCGTAGTTCATACTACAAAGATACAACTTTTTAAGCAATGGCAAAAAAGATAGAGAAGACAAATGCTGCCCGCCTGCTCGATAGGGCGAAGATTGTGTACGAATTGGTGCCTTATACGGTCGATGAGGATAACCTCGCTGCTACGCATGTTGCCGAGGAGCTTGGCGAGGATATAGCTACGGTATTCAAGACACTCGTTCTGCGTGGTGATCGCGCGGGCCTCTTCGTCTGCGTCATCCCTGGCGACAAGGAGGTTGACCTCAAGGCTGCGGCGCGCGTATCGGGCAATAAGAAGGCGGACCTTATCCCCATGAAGGAACTACTTCCCACAACGGGATATATCCGTGGTGGCTGCACGCCTATCGGCATGAAGAAGCCGCTGCCCACGTTCATCCACTCCACCTGCCTCGACCACGAACGCATATACATAAGTGCAGGAGTGCGTGGTTTGCAGATTGCCATCGCTCCCGCCGACCTTGTCTCCTTCGTAGGCGCCACGGTCACCGACCTAATACAATGAAAAAGGGATATCCACGGATATCCCTTTTATCATCTATAATTTATCTGCTACTTAGCCTCAGACTCGCAGTAGACGCAGCGCACGATACCCTCCGAGTGCTCGAAGCGGGGACGTACGGGCTCCAAGTTAGATATGCAGAGTGGGTTAGGACACTTGCACTCCATAGCCTCGCCACCATGGTCGAAGGTGCGGTTCTCGTCGTTCTGCCACTCGAGGAGCTTCAAGATGAGTGCCATGCGCACAAACTTACCATTCTCCACCTGACGGAAGTATGCCGCGCGAGGATCGTCATCTACGTCGATAGCAATCTCGTTGACGCGGGGTAGTGGGTGCAATACTGCCATACGCTCCTTTGCGCCACGCATCTTCGCAGCGTCGAGAACGAAGCAGTCCTTAACACGCTCATACTCATCCAGGTCGGTGAAGCGCTCCTGCTGCACACGTGTCATGTAGAGGATATCCACCTCGCCAATCACGCTCTCGATGTCCGATACCTCGCGGTACTCTATGCCGTTGCGGTCGCACACATCGCGCTTGATGTAGTCGGGCAATGCCAACTCTGGGGGCGCGATAAGGATGAACTTAGTATTTGCGTAGCGTGTCATCGCCTTGATGAGCGAGTGCACGGTGCGGCCATACTTTAGATCACCAACCAAACCGATGGTGAGGTTGTCGAGTGTGCCCAACTCACGCTTGATGGTGAGAAGGTCGGTCATTGTCTGCGTAGGGTGGCTGTGTGAGCCGTCGCCAGCGTTGATAATAGGTGTGCGCGACACCTCCGTAGCTGCGAGAGGAGCACCCTCCACCTTGTGGCGCATAGCGATGATGTCGGCGAAGCAGTTTATAACCCTCACGGTATCCTGCACGGTCTCACCCTTAGATACTGATGATGACTTTGCATCGGCGAAGCCCAAGACGTTGCCGCCAAGCTCCATCATTGCTGCGGTGAAGCTAAGGCGTGTGCGTGTACTGGGCTCGTAGAATAGCGTAGCGAGCTTCTTGCCGCGACATACCTCGCTATACTTCGCACGGTTGGCGATGATATCCTCGGCGAGGGCTATGATCTCGGCAATCTCCTGTACCGAAAGGTCGGTAGGGTCAATCAGATGCTTCATGGATGTGTATAACGTATTATAGTTGAATTACTTAATCCAGCTCTCGTCAGAGGGGTTGTTGCGGAACTTAAGGATGCGCTCCTTGTCCTCAGCCTTGATGTAACCCTCCTCTGCTGCTACCTCTACCAAAGCGTCGAGGTTAGAGAGTGAGTAGTTCTTAGCCTCGGCAGCAGCCAAGCGGTCGAGACCCTTCTGCATGCCGTATGTGAAGATGCTCACGATACCCAAGACATCAGCACCTGCGTTGCGCAATGCCTCAACTACCTCGATGCAGCTACCACCTGTTGAGATAAGGTCCTCCACAACAACTACCTTCTGGCCCTTCTCCAACTTACCCTCGATCTGGTTGCCACGGCCGTGGTCCTTAGAGCCAGAGCGAACATAACCCATGGGGAGGTTGAGGATTGTAGCTGTGATAGCAGCGTGAGCGATACCAGCAGTTGAAGTACCCATCAAAACCTCTACCTCGGGGTAGTGCTTGCGGATGAGCTCAGCAAGACCCTCCTCCACGTGGTTACGTACCTCGGGAGCTGTGAGTGTGAGACGGTTGTCACAGTAGATAGGGCTCTTGATGCCACTTGCCCATGTGAAGGGCTGCTCGGGGCGCAAGAATACTGCACCAATTGAAAGCAAATCTTTCGCAATCTTCTTTTCCATACTATATTTCGTTTTTAATTTATTCGGTTAATTATGTAAAATTATGCCTCGGCAAACTCCTTCATGCAACGCTCGTATGCTGCAACGGGGTCGTCAGCAGCAGTGATGGGGCGACCTACAACGATGAAGTCTGAGCCAATCTCGCGAGCACGCTCGGGAGTAGTTACGCGCACCTGGTCACCAACATCGCCATCAGCGAAGCGTACACCTGGAGTTACGGTCATAAACTCCTTGCCACATGCCTCCTTAACCATTGCTGCCTCGAGGGGTGAGCATACTACGCCATCCAAACCTGCAGCCTTTGCATTCTCGGCATACTTAACGATAGTGTCGTTGATAGATGCACCGATGAGCAACTCCTTCTGCATGCGCTCCTCAGATGTTGAGGTGAGCTGTGTAACGGCGATAAGCAAGGGGCGTGTGCCATCCTCACGTGTGAGACCCTCGATTGCGGCCTTCATCATATCTATAGTACCTGCTGCGTGAACGTTGGTCATGTCAACGTCCAAGTTGCGCAATACAGACATCGCCTTCTTCACGGTGTTTGGAATGTCGTGCAACTTAAGGTCGAGGAAGATGCGGTGACCGCGCTCCTTGATTGTGCGTACGATCTCGGGACCCTCAGCATAGAAGAGCTCCATACCGATCTTCACGAAGGGCTTGCGGCCGGTGAACTTATCTAGGAAGTTAAGTGTCTGCTCCTTGCTGCTAAAGTCGCAAGCAATAATTACATCACGCTTACTCATAATAACTATTTGTGTTTTAATTGTTTACTTTACAATGCCAATAATATCGCTTAGGCGCTCAATGCCGAGGCGCTCCATCTCCTTGGGCAATGCCTCGATAATCTCCTTTGCGGCGTAGGGGTTCTTGAGGTTTGCTGCACCCACCTGTACGGCTGTAGCACCCGCCATCATCATTTCGATTACATCCGATGCCGAGCTTACGCCACCGCAACCCATAACGGGGATGTTGCAGGCGTTAGCCACCTGATATACCATGCGCACAGCAACGGGGAAGATAGCGTCACCCGAGAAACCACCCATCTTGTTGGCGATAACGGGCTTGCGACGCATGGTGTCGATGCGCATGCCGAGCAAGGTGTTAATCAAGCAGATACCATCAGCACCCGCCTCCTCGCACGCACGTGCAATAGCCACGATGTCTGTAACATTGGGGCTGAGCTTGATGAATACGGGCTTCTTCGTTACGGCCTTCACACGACGTGTAACCTCGGCAGCCGACTCGGGCTGTGTGCCGAAGCTCATGCCGCCATTGTGTACGTTGGGGCACGATACGTTAACCTCGATAATCTCTACCTGCTCCTCCTTGTCAATCTTTGCGCAGCACTCCTCATACTCCTCCAACGAGAAGCCGCTGATGTTGGCTACGATGGGGTTGTGGAAGATCTGGCGAAGGTGGGGTAGCTCCTCAGCGATAACCTGGTCGATGCCGGGGTTCTGCAAACCTACCGAGTTGATAAGACCCGATGTGCACTCCGCGATACGGGGTGTGGGGTTACCAAAGCGTGCATCGCGAGTAGTACCCTTGAATGATATTGCACCAAGGCAGTCGAGGTCGTAGTACTCTGCGAACTCGCGACCGAAGCCGAATGTTCCCGATGCGGGAATTACGGGGTTGATGAGCTTTACACCGCAAAGCTCAACAGATGTGTCAAAGTGCTTTACCATATAATCTCCTCTCTTTTAAGTACGGGACCATCCTTGCAGATACGCTTATTGCCATACTTGGTCTTGCATGTGCAACCCATGCAGGCGCCAAAGCCACAACCCATGCGCTCCTCGAAGCTGAACTCCGCGGGCACATCTGTTGCGTCGTACAAGGCCTTCAACATTGGCAATGGACCACATGTGTAGAGGTAGTCGAACTCGATGCCCGTCTCGCGGATGGCGTCGGTAACGAAACCCTTGATGCCCATTGAACCATCTGCCGTAGCAACATATACATCCACGCCCAACGCCTTAAACTCCTCCGCGTAGAAGACCTCGCTTGCGGTGTTGAAGCCCAACACTACGCGGGGCTGCTTACCCTCGCTAAGGAGGCGCTTGCAGAGGTTATACATTGGGGGCACACCCACGCCACCACCAACGAGCAAGGGGCGCTGTGCCTCGTTCTCTGTCGAGAAGCCGTTGCCAAGGCCTGTGAGGATGTCGAGCTTCTTGCCTGCCTCCATCTGGCGCATCTGCTCCGTACCACGACCCACCACCTTATATATAATAGTGAGCGTAGTGTCGTTGTAGTCGCATACCGAGATAGGACGGCGCAAGAACTTACCCTCGAGCTCGATGTTTACGAACTGACCCGAGCGTGTGGTATATTGCGTATCGCCCTCCAACACCATGCGGTAAACCGCAGGTGTTAGGGGCTCATTAGATGCGATAGTGTAAATACCTCTTTTATACATTGTTACTCTGCATCGATTGTCGACACGCCCAATGTAATCTCCTCCAATACGTCGAGAAGTACGCTTACGGTCTCGAGCGCTGTGAAGATTGTAACGTTGTTCTCAACGGCACAACGACGGATGTCGTAGCCATCGAGACGTGCGCTATGCTGGTTGATGTCGATGGTGTTGATAACATAGTTTACGTGACCCTTGCGGATAGACTCGAAGATCTCGGTAGAACCCTCGCTGAGCTTCTTGAGCATACGAGTGCGGATGCCGTTCTCGCGCAAGAATGTCGCAGTACCGCCTGTAGCCTCAATGTTGAAACCGAGCTCGTAGAAGCGGCGGATGAGAGGCAAAGCACGTGGCTTGTCTGCATCGGCGATAGATACGAAGATAGTACCGTAGTTTGCGATTGTCATGCCTGAGCTCTGCAATGACTTGTAGAGGGCACGGCGCAATGATGAGTCGTAGCCGATAGCCTCACCTGTTGACTTCATCTCGGGAGAGAGGTAAGAGTCAACGCCACGAATCTTCGCGAATGAGAAGGCAGGAGTCTTAACATACCAGCGCTTCTTCTCCTCGGGAACGATGACGTTGATGCCCTGCTCCTTGAGGCTCTTGCCAAGCATTACGTTTGTAGCGATGTTCGCCATAGGCATGCCTGTAGCCTTTGAGAGGAATGGCACGGTACGAGATGAACGTGGGTTAACCTCGATAACGTATACCATGTCGTTGTCGTCGGCGATGAACTGGATGTTGTACAAACCGAGGATGCCAATCTCCTTACCGAGACGGATAGTGTAGTCGATAATTGTATCCTTAACCTTCTGGCTTACGCTGAATGTAGGATATACGCTGATTGAGTCACCAGAGTGGATACCTGTGCGCTCAACGTGCTCCATGATACCGGGGATGAATACGTCGGTGCCGTCGCAGATAGCGTCAACCTCCAACTCCTTACCCATGATATACTTATCAACCAATACGGGCTGATCCTCGTTCACCTCTACAGCTGTCTTGAGGTAGTGGCGCAAAGCCTCCTCGTTAGATACGATCTGCATAGCGCGACCACCCAACACGTAGCTTGGACGTACCAATACGGGGTAGCCGATGCGCTCAGCAGCCGCAACACCGCGCTCGATGTCGGTGATAGCCTCTGCATCGGGCTGAGGGATACCTACGCGGCGCATGATAGCCTCGAAGCACTTTCTATCCTCAGCGTTGTTGATAGCCTCGATGCCTGTACCGATAATCTCTACGCCGAGGTCGGCTAATGGCTTAGCAAGGTTGATAGCGGTCTGACCGCCAAGTGAAACTACAACACCTGTAGGCTTCTCCAATTCGATTACGTTCATCACATCCTCCACAGTCAAAGGCTCGAAGTAGAGCTTATCGCTTGTTGTGTAGTCTGTAGATACGGTCTCAGGGTTATTGTTGATGATGATAGCCTCGTAGCCAGCCTGGCGGATAGCCCAGATAGCGTGTACAGTAGAGTAGTCGAACTCGACACCCTGACCGATACGGATAGGACCAGAACCAAGCACCACAATCTTCTTGCGGTCTGTTACGATAGACTCGTTCTCCTGTTCGTATGTAGAATATAGGTAAGGAACCTTTGAGTCGAACTCAGCAGCGCAAGTATCAATCATCTTGTATACGGGGAAGATGTTGTTTGCCTTACGCAAGAGGAATACCTCGCTCTCGGTCATGCCCCAGAGGCTGCCGATGAACTTATCGCTAAAGCCCATGCGCTTAGCCTCGTACAACACCTCAGCGTTCTTAGCGTTCTCCTTAACCACGCGCTCCATCTCTACGATGTTCTTGAGCTTTTCGAGGAAGAAGAGGTCAATCTTAGTGTTGTCGTAGACGTGCAAGAGGTCAACACCGCGGCGGATAAGCTCTGCGATAGCGTAGATGCGGTCGTCAGTGCCCTTGCGGATGTATGCGAGGATGCCCTCAACAGACATGGTGTCGAACTTCTTGTGGTAGATGTGGCAAACACCAGTCTCGAGTGAGCGTACTGCCTTAAGAAGACCCTCCTCGAAGGTGCGGCCTACTGACATAACCTCACCCGTAGCCTTCATCTGTGTACCGAGCTCGTTTGACGCATCGCTGAACTTATCAAAGGGGAAGCGTGCCACCTTAGTCACGATGTAGTCGAGTGTAGGCTCGAAGCTTGCGGGGGTGTTAGCAATCTGAATCTCGTCGAGGGTCATACCGATAGCGACCTTTGCTGTAACACGAGCGATGGGGTAGCCACTCGCCTTTGATGCAAGAGCTGAAGAGCGGCTCACGCGGGGGTTAACCTCGATGATGAAGTATTTGAATGAGAGAGGATCGAGCGCGAACTGTACGTTGCAACCACCCTCAATCTTGAGTGCGCGGATAAGCTTCAAGGCGCTTGAGCGGAGCATGTTGTACTCCTTAGCTGCAAGTGTCTGGCTGGGCGCAACAACGATAGAGTCACCAGTGTGGATACCTACGGGGTCAACGTTCTCCATAGAACAGATGGCGATAGCCGTGTCGTTCTTGTCGCGCATAACCTCGAACTCAATCTCCTTGTAGCCCTTGATGCTCTTCTCTACGAGCACCTGGTGGATAGGAGACAATGCCAAGGCGTTACGCATAACGTCGCGCAACTCCTCCTCGTTGTCAGCGAAACCACCACCTGTACCACCGAGTGTAAACGCGGGACGCAATACTACGGGGTAGCCAATCTCCAGAGCAGCCTTAACACCCTCCTCGATAGAGTTTGTGATGCGTGAGGGGATGACGGGCTCGCCGATGCGTACGCAGAGGTCCTTAAACAACTCACGGTCCTCGGCCTCCTCGATAGAGGTGAACGATGTACCGAGAATCTCAACGCCACACTCCTCCAAGATACCCTTCTTTGCGAGCTGCACAGCGAGGTTCAAACCTGTCTGGCCACCCAAACCTGGAACGATAGCGTCGGGACGCTCATAGCGGATAATCTTTGCCACATACTCCAATGTCAAGGGCTCCATATAGACCTTGTCAGCGATGTGGGTATCTGTCATGATGGTTGCGGGGTTAGAGTTCACCAAGATAACCTGGTAGCCCTCCTCCTTGAGTGCGAGACATGCCTGTGTACCGGCGTAGTCGAACTCTGCGGCCTGACCAATAACGATAGGTCCCGAGCCGATAACCATTACTTTCTTGATATCTGTTCTTTTAGGCATTTTTCTGGTCCTCCATCAATTTAATGAATTTATCAAATAGGTATGTGCTGCTTGACTCTGGTGAGCAGTCGGGCTGATACTGCACTGAGAATGTGTGATCCTCCAATGCCTCGATACCTGCGATTGTGCTATCCAAGAGGTTGCGGTGTGTGACCTTGAGAGGTGTAGCCTCGAGTGACTTCTCCTCAACTGCGTAGCCGTGGTTCTGCACTACGATCTCGAGTTTGCCGTTCTCCAAGTT
>JAEZPN010000080.1 GCA_023413645.1 Bacteroidota bacterium | reverse complement strand
GCCTTTACACTCTCGCTATCGAAGTCGTGTGTGCCAGCTGATATAGCATCCCACATCCACTGCAACTCCTGTGATGATGGCATAAACCAATCAGCACCATGATCCATACACCACTTGAACGCGGGGTAGTTGTTTATATCGCGAACACCGCCATCTGCCTGTGAATATCTCTCATCAAATGGATCGTATGTGTTCCACGCACCCTTACTGCTAATACAGTTGCACCATACGTTCTCTGTTGACCACTGCAAATCAGCCTCGTCCATAGAGAAGAAGTATACAAATGTATCATTACCCACGGTCTTGATGGCGTATGCAACACCCTTTGTACCGTTGATATCGTAGATCTGACCAATCTCGTACGCATAGGCAGCATTAGGATCGTAGGCGTCGATGCTTACGGTATTAGAGCGAACGTTATCGTAGAGTGCGTAGACGTTGTATGATCCAACAGTAGTTGTAGTGAACACGCCACCCTCGATTACATCGCCCGCGGTTGTGCGAATCTCGCAAACATCGGTAACATCATCATCGCCATACACAACTGTGAAGGTAACGCTATCTGCACCATCGGCCTTGAAACGCATCTTTGATGCTGTAATAGTAAGACCCTTCTGAACTGGAGCCTCAACCGCGGTTGCAGTAACAGAAACCTGGTTAGACTGCTCACCCTCGAAGTTTGCCTGGAAGATAAACTCACCAGCAACATCTGTTGTGAAGGTGTTACCCTCGAGTACTGTGCCATAGTTAACGATGATAATCTGCGCCTCGTCAGTCTTATTCTCGCCATCAACAGTCACGGTGAAGGTTACAGCGTCGGTGTTGTCACCAAGAATCTCGCTCTTATCTGCTGCGAGCACAACCTCCTTCTTAAGGGCATTAGCCTTAACCTTTACCTCCTCAGACTTAACGCCATTGTACACTGCAACAAAGCGATACTCCGCAGGAGTTGTTGTCTTGAATGTTGTGCCTGCGAGCACAGAGTTGTCGTTAAGACAGATGATCTGTGCCTCGGCGGGACTAACTGTGAATGTAACAAAGTCAGTGCCGTTGGCAGTAATCTCGCTCTTATCAGCAGAGATAGTTACTGCATTGTTGGGAGTGTCTGATGTGACCTCCTCGCACGCAGTGAAGCCCACTGCGAGCGAGAGAAGTGCGAATATACTAAATAGCTTTTTCATAATCTGCTTAGTATTAGATTACTGAGCGCTGTCGAACATCTCAGGAGTTACGCGAACAGCAAACTGTGTTGCTGTGTTCTCCTCGTTGATAACCTCGAAGAAGAATACGTAGTCGTCCTTATCTACGCCAGGGAATGATACGGTAGCACCCTCAGCGGTCTTTGCAGCCTCGAGAGTTGTAGGCTCAACAGATGTGCGGAACATGAAGAATGCCTGAATCTGTGACCAGTCGTTGGGATCCCAGTACTTCGCGAAGTCGTAGTTGTTCCAGAGCTGTGCACCAACCTTCATATCGACAGCGTTGTTATCTGTCTTAACAAGGAACTGGATGTCGTACTTGAAGCCATTCTTAACGACAACGGGCTCAGAAACCTCCAATGAAGCAATATTGTCGGTTGAAGGCTCCTTAGTCTTGAATGGGATAGCTACATAGTTGTAGTCGTAAACAGTTGTAGGATCTGAAACCTCAGGATCCATGTAGAAGAGCACCAACACATAGTCAGTGTTGTTTTGCAAAGGCAAGTAGTTAACAACGGTTGATGAGCCAGTCTGACCGAGGTACTCCTGGATGAATGTACCGAAGTCGTAGCCCTGCTCTACGCCGATGTTGTTAAGACCAAAGTAGCTGCGCATAACGATGTTTGCCTTAGACTCCGAAGCCAAAGTCTCGTCGTAAGACTTCTTTGTCCATACATAGTAGCCCCAGAATGACTCCTCGCCCTGTACGGGTGTCACGTCAACAGAGAAGCCTGTGTGAGTAACCTCGAGGTTAGAGTATGTGAACAATGAGTTGGGGTCTACTGCGGGAGCCTCGGGAGTAGTGAAGGCATAGCGGAAGAGCTTAATCGCCTCCTCCTGGTTGTGTACAGCCTCCCAGTTCTCGAAGTTGAAGGCTACGGCGAGGTAGTCCATATCTGCGTTGAGACGGCAGTTTAGCGTTGTCTCACCCTGTGTGATGTAGTCGCCGCTGCTGGGGTTCTCAATGATATACTCGAAGATCTGGTAGTCGTCGTTGTAGATACCGAAGGCATCGAGCTCCATCTTTGTGATGACGCGGAAGTAGTAGCGGTTAGCCGATGTGTTAGGTGTAGCTGTTGCAACTGCCGATGTAGTCTTAATGTCTGAAACGCTGATCTGAACCTCAAACTGCTCACCAGGGATAGGATCCTGAGTAGCCTCAGTCTTGAGGTTGTAGCGATGAACCTTTGAGCTGCCATTGATAGCAAAGGCTACAGCTACGTACTCAGTATCGGGGTTAAGGTTCTTTGCTGAAAGGAACTTAGGACCCTTAGCAATTGCAATATCCTCAGCACCGAGGAGCTTGTCCATAATAGCAGCATCTGCCAAGTCCTTAATCTCGAGAGCCTTTACGATGCAAGCAACGTAACGAACCTCTGCATCAGAGGGAACAACCTGCACCTCAGCGGTTGTTGTAGTTGTCTTAGCGTTCTGGAATACGAAAGTAACACTCTTCTCCTTCTCGCCACCGAGCATTTCGCAACCTGCGGCAAAGAGAACTACGAGAGTTACACTCATAAGTGAAAGGATTTTTCTCATGGTAGTTTGTTGGTTTTTAGTTGGTTATTAATAATTTAATCTTTTTTCATTGCACTGGTATCGCAACCTCTTTGGCAACAATACCTCAAATTCGCGCAAATATAACAATAATCTGGCTATTAACAACACTTTACTTCGTAAAACCGACAATTTTGGCTACGGGAAGTCAATATCAATGGTCAAAGTTAGCGGACAGGTGCAAACTAAAACTCCGCCAGACATTGACATGCCCGACGGAGCTTATTTCTCCATTAAGATTAAATTTATTCTTTTTGTCCTTCTACCAGTCGATGAACTCACCACTACCACGGAACGTGCCCTTGATAGCGTTACCTCGGTCATCAACCGTGTCGATAGTGAAGATATAGACCTTGTCGCTCTCCTTCTCCACCTTCACCGAACCACGCACAAGTGGTGCAAAGTCGATGTAACCCGCTGTCATATACCAACTGTTCTGCTGCATATACTGACCACCAAGGTCCTCAGCCGAACCAGGGATGAAGTGACCCGCTGTTGTGCCATGGGTGTAAGTGCCGACGATGTCACGGCTACCTGCGGGCAGCTGCAAGTCAATCTGGAACTGGTCGCCACGCTCCTCGCCGGTGTTATAGTCGAGATATTCGTACATATAGACCTGACAAGTGTTGCAACCGTTATACATCAAATCGCCTACGAAAGCACCCACAAAGACGCCGTCAGTAATATCGAAAGAGTGGTTACCTGTAAGCGTGCTAAGACCCTCTGTTACAGTAGCGTTATATACGGGAATTACGAGTGAACCGCTATACTCCACACGGTGGAACTCACCATTTGCGAGGGCTACGTTTGCCACGATTCTGCCATCTTCAACTACAACCTCAGCATCGGCAAAACCGACCTCCTCCTGATAGTAGTTATCGCCAACGACATAGTAGCTGTACATGTAGTTTATCGCGCGGTCACTAAGCTCGCCAGTCATCGAAAGGGTGTATGTACCATTGGGGATTGTTGCCTCGGTCTCATCCTTCGACACCACCTCCTTGGCACATAGGTCGAAGCAGTAGTACTTAGCACCATGCTTGAACGAACCATCGTTGTTTACGCCCTCCTTAGAGAGTGTAACGAAGTAGCTATGCACGCCTGCTTCGTTGGTGCAGTGTGTGAATACGCTGCCATCGGTTGTCTTAGCCTCGAAGTTGACATCTACCTTCACATGCTGGAAGATGGTTACCGAAGCCTTAGCTGTGCCATATTTTAAGCTGATAGAGCCACGACGATCGCTAGACTCGGTGTTCGCCTGTACTACGAACGACACCGCATCATCCTTAATCACTACGACGCTCGCCCAATCGACGTTACTCTCCGCTTCGAGTTTCAAACCTGCAGATGGGTTCTCGATAGAGTAGGCAATCTCGTAGATGCCCTCGGCGCTATCTATCCACATGGGACTCTCAGTCTCTACGACAATCTCGGGTGCAGCGCCCTTGTTTGGGCCCTCCACATTCTCACCGCAAGCAAAGGCAAACAATGCGATGGTGAACAACATAAATACTCTTTTCATTCTCATTAGTTTAGTAGTTTAAGCTTTCTTAATATTTAAAATTAGACATTACACCCCGACAAAGATAGTAAAATATTGAAGAATGCAATATTTATGCCGCAATTTTTTAATTTAATAAAACTAAATACCGAGAATATTTAATAGTGGTCATTACTATTTTATAGAAAAAAAAAGCGATAAAAGTGTTAAAAAGTAGGATAATGCTTGCTCCGTTCGCGATTTTTTTATAAATTTGTACTGAGAATTGCACAATAAAACGGATGTGTATTTAGTTTAGTTATGAGAAATTACGATTCAAACAGCGGAAACATGAACCAAAAGTCAAAGAGATTATCTATAATACGAAAGATTATTCGCTCTGAATACATTTCCTCACAAGAGGAGCTCATCAAGCGTCTCGAGGAGTGTGGCGTGCAGATTACGCAGTCTACCCTCTCGCGCGACTTAAAGAATATGCACGTTGCGAAGGTGCCACACAAGGAGAAGGGATACATCTATGTTCTTCCGAACAACTCGCGCGACGACCTCGTTATCTCGACCAACATCTCGGATAACATCACCGACATCGCCTTCTCGGGTAATATGTGCGTCATCAGCACCAAGCCCGGCTATGCGAGTGCTATCTCTGTGCCCATCGACAGCAAGGGCATCAGCGAGATTTTGGGTACTATCGCGGGCGACAACACCATCTTGCTTATCTTGCGTGACGGTTTCGACATGGAGTCATTGATGGAGCAGTTGTATATGTTGTTCCCCTCGTTGAGAACGTTGTAAAATGGCAATATAGAAAATAGCAACCACCTCAAACCGAGGTGGTTGTTTTTTTATTTGGTGATGGGAGAAAAATAATTCTGCACCGTTCATTAGCCGCACGACCTAATTTCTTGTCAGAGTGGCGCTAATTTACCGCCGATTAAGAGATTGGGCTGGATGGATAGTACTTGTCGTACATTCCATTCAGCCCAATGATTGAGGTGGCGAAGTAGCGCCGCTATCACAAGAAATTCAATTTCGTGGGAGAAGGGGTTAGATGTGGCCTCGACATGAAAATAGCCAGAATGAGACATACTAAGCGTATTTCTCATTCTGGCTATTGATTGAGAGGTCGCAGATGACCCCTTATCGTGCGAAATTCAATTTAGCGTCAGAAGGTAGTAGATGCAACGCTCGGCAAAAAAAATGCGGATGGGCTGTACTATGGCGTACTGCCCATTCGCATTTATTTTTGTTAGCGGCAGCAGATGCTACCTTATCACGCTAAATTATCCGAGGTATGAGCGGAGAATACCTGCACGATTAGACTGGCGGAGCTTGCGAATTGCCTTCTCCTTAATCTGACGTACACGCTCGCGTGTGAGGTCAAACTTCTCGCCAATCTCCTCGAGGGTCATCTCTGAGCAACCGATACCGAAGAAGTAGCGGATGATGTCGCGCTCACGCTCTGTGAGAATCTCGAGTGCACGGTCTACCTCTGTTGCGAGTGACTCGTTGATAAGACCACGGTCAGCATTGGGCGAGTCGGCATTTACAAGCACGTCGAGGAGTGAGTTATCCTCGCCATCTGCGAAGGGTGCATCCACAGAGATATGGCGACCTGCTACACGGAGTGTGTCTGTAACCTTCTCTTTTGGAAGCTCGAGCTCATTTGCAAGCTCCTCAGCTGATGGAGTACGCTCGTGCTCCTGCTCGAAGCGCGCAAAGGCCTTGTTAATCTTGTTGAGTGAGCCCACCTGGTTGAGGGGAAGACGCACGATACGAGACTGCTCGGCGAGAGCCTGGAGGATAGACTGACGAATCCACCATACGGCATACG
>JAEZPN010000068.1 GCA_023413645.1 Bacteroidota bacterium | reverse complement strand
AGCGTAGAGGGGGCAAAGGTGGAGGTAGTGGGATCTATACCAAAGCACCTAAACTTCGTCCACATAGAGTAGATGTTATAGGTGTTAGACCACATCTTAGCAGCCTTTGCCTTACCACCATTTGCGTTCGAATGCTTGTTGTTTTCGTCGAGGTGACCTGTTATATATACCTCTATTTCAGAGCACTTCTTGCTTATGCTACGATTTGTGCAGTTAGTGTTATTGAGGTTCTCCTCAAACCATTCGCGCCATAGGCCCATTACACAATCGCGTAGTGGTTGCATGTCGCTGCGCTCAGCAATCTTACCATATGAGGGCGATAGCCTATGGAGATCCTCCTCGCATATGCCGTGCTTCTTGTAGTAGTCCATAACAAGGTTGTAGCAGTAGCTATCGTATTTAGCATTGAGACTATTGCTCATAGACTCTGCTATGGTAACCAACGATGAGTTGTAACACTCGGTTGCCATACCGAATGCGCGTAGCTTGTTGTTGTAGCGCTTGTTGTTTTGACCTATCTGCTTTAGGAGGTCGTTGTTCATGCGCTGGTATACAAGCACCTGGAGTGTGCTGTTGCTTTCGTATACGCTGTCGGGCATGTAGGATGCAGCGGCGATAGCGCTACTGTTCTCGGGAATGCAGACGGCTATAGTTAGCTTAGCGTGAGGGTTGCTTGCAGCATCTTCGAGATATTGCTGGATGTGTGGGTTCTCTACAGAACCGTTGATGAACTCCCACTCTACGTCGACAAAATCCTTGCCGAGGTATGAACTATGGTACTCCGCATCCTCCGCATCCATAGGCTCTATCCATGGATAGGTGCTGAGTTGGTTATATATATCCTTTATAGGTGCCTCCACATCTCGGTAGCGAGCTATGGCGAATAGCTCCTTGAAGCGACCCATAAAGAAGTGCTTCTCTTTCCTCATCGCCTCATCTATAAAGGTGATGTGTGTTCGGCGCTTGTTATTGTCGAAGTTGGGGTAGTGTGCAAGGTGCGCCGCCTCGATGGCCATGGCTGAGCCCATACGCGACATACCCACAATTACGAGGTGTACAAACGTGTCATCATCGGGCTTGATGCCGTCGTAACCCTCCAATGGCTTGTAACTATTGAAGGCGTTGTCATCTTTAAGTTTCTGGCATACAAGCACATGTTGCGCCCACATCTCGTAGTAGTTGAAGGGCATAAACTTGATGCACTCCATGTTTATATCAGTTACCTGCACGATGTTGAAGGTGGTCTGGTATTCGAACATTACACGGCATGTTAGCTTCATTGCTTCGCATCTATGCTTTAGCCAGCTTCTCATGCGCTGTTGTTTTGTGCTATCTGCCCATGCGCTGTAGCGAGCAATAAGCTTACGGCGTAGTGTCGACTCAAACGAGGCGTTAATCAACGCCATGCTCTTCATGTTGATAGTGTCGTGGTACGACTCTGTATCATCTGTTCGCGCCTCTTCGCCAAGCATGTAAACCTCCTTGGCCTTGCCCAAGCAAAGGTCGTTGATATCCACCTCTGCATCGCGGCTGCCATAGTATATGATGATGCGCTGTTGCTCGCGAGGTGTTAGTGATGAGAATAACTCACGGCGGAAGCCCTCCACATCGCGCGATGTCTGAATGAGGATGTATGGCTTGAATAGCCTATGTCTTGCGTATATCTGTCCAAGTATCTGTTTAACAATACCCACTACGACATCGTTGCCACCAATGATGACATAGTGTGACTTAAAGCGTAGGAAGTAGTTGTAACGCACCTCGCCCTTAATCCACTTCTCCTTGCGTCGGTCAAACCAGCTGATAAGTGTCGAGACGAGGAGGCCGTTAAGAAGGAAGTAACCCAAGATGGCGGTAAGCGCAGCCTGCTGTCGTCCGCCTTCGGATGTCGTCATATGCTGGTTGCCGGGGTCCAAGTAGTGGATGTATAGACTCCAAAATAGCGAGGGGTCGCTCTGCTTGTCGCTTATACTCTTAGGTAGTATCTTTTTGCGTACGAGGACAGAGTCTTGCTGCACTTCATATCTATCATAGCGGATGAAGTGTTTGTCAACATCACTTAGCTCGCTATGATTAATATAGTCTATCTCCGCATCTTTATCAGTGTATAGGTTGTCTTCATATATCAAGTTTTTGGGAGAGTAGTCTATATTACTATCCTTGAGCCAGTCATTGGCATAGAAGCACACGAGCAACACAAAGGGGACAAGCAATACGAAGTTCATCACACGAATAAGGAAGCCACCCTTGCTGAGTATGCGGTCAAACGTGATACGAAAGAGTGTAAGTGTGCCTATGTGGACTATGCAGTATATCGCACCGAGTATGCCGAGTACTAATGTGAAGTAGGGCTTGGGGGATAGTATCTCAAAGAAGTATCCCGTGATGGCGAGTCCTAAGAATATCCAGTGAATAGATTTAATAAGCTGTCTCATATTGGGTTGAATGATGTCGTTAGTTTTAGTTACGGGGCGGACACCCCTTTGTAGAACAAAGATAGCGTAAAAAGTTGAAAATATGGTAAGTTACCCCCATTTATTTTACTTAAAAAAAGAATAAACCCCAAAAGTCGGTAAACTTTTGGGGTTTGAGTTATATTCTGCCTCTCACTCTTAGAAGAGGTAGCCAGTATTGATGTAGAAGGCACCCTTACCATCCTGATTCTTGATGAGAGGGTCTTTGCTGAACTTGCTCACGGGCAAACCATACTCAAATGCTACAATGAAGTTCTGGTTCATGATGAAGCGCAAACCGCCACCAACGGTGATATGTGGACGGTCAGCCTCTGTGCCCTCGGCCATATATGCGTCATACTCTGCGCGATACTGCTCATCACCACGGAACGACATATCGCGACCCTTAGTAACCATAGTACCATCCGAGAAGATGTTTAGACCAAAGGCGATGTTCTGCTTCCAGAGTGTGAACGACACGAAGCGCCAGCGCAACTCTGCATTATACGATGCCATATCCAAACCCTGAACACGGCTACGCATGATACCACGAATGGTGCGGTAACCGCCCATGCCATCGCGGTCGTAACTCTGACCTACGGTAGTGATATATGGCAACACATAGTAGGGTGCATCCTTGCCGAAGGTACCCTCATAATTGAGGCGGTATGCGAAGGTTAGGATGTCGTTCTTCACGATGGGTACATAGTGGCGGAAGGTTGCCGAGTAGCGGTAGTAGGGGTTCGTAGTACCCAACCACTTGGGTGCAAGCATGAGGTGTGCCTCAGCCCAGATACCACGTGAGGGAGCACCCTCCTTATCGCGTGTGTCGAACAACAAACCGAGGCGTACGGTGCTATTAAGACCACCCCAGGCCTCCTCCTCCGAGATAAGACCCCAACGGCGATACATATCAAAGATTGTGGACTCGGTCTCGGGGAACATCTTCTCAGGAGCCTTGTTCTTGTTAATCTTGTCGAGGTTGAGTGCACCCTGGTTCTTGTAACCCTGCTTGAAGTAGCTCAAGTGGTAGCCTGCCTCCCAGAAGAACTTGTTGCCCCAGATGTTACCCACAAAGTCGCTCTTGAAGAGCACGGCGATACGGTTGATGCGGTACTTAGGGGTGTAGATGTAGTTGTCGAGGTTTGCCTTATCCTTACCCAATGCCACCATCTCATAGTCGTAGTGAGCCATGTAGCCGTTGAAACCATAGAAGTCCATTGCCTTGTCGTTGAAGATAGTCAAGGCTGTAGACCAGCGCACACCAGGGATAAGGAAACGGTTGTCGTATGACACCATAAACTGCTGCGAACCCTTAGTGAAGAACGAGGCCTCGAAGTACCACTGCTGGCGTGTGTTAGGGTATGTTGAACCATCGCCAAAGTCGTAGATGTTCAACAGAGCGCCGAGCTGGAAACCCTTATCTGCATCGAATGCCACAGCGGGAAGTGGACCGAAGTTGTAGCCGGTCTTTACAATCTCCTTTTTGTCTATATCCGTAACCTCCTGGTTTGCTGTGTTCTCCAGTTGGTTATCTGTCTGGGCGTATAGGCTTACGGTTGTAAACAACGCGATAGCCAGCGTAGTAAGTCTCTTAATCATAGTTATCTGTTTTTGATGAATAGAGTCCTAATTCGTGAATACTTATCGCGCAAAGGCTTGTTGCGCTGAAGCATTATATCCGACTTGAAGAGTCGCAACATGCGCCATGTCTCCTGAGCTACGATGGGGGCGGGAAGGAGTGCCAATGTAATAGGCAGTGCATACTC
>JAEZPN010000016.1 GCA_023413645.1 Bacteroidota bacterium | reverse complement strand
GGCCAACCCTCGTTAGAGAAGCGGAAGGCGATATCATCCGAGAGCTTATAGTTACGCAACAAGAGGCGTAGCTTGTTGTCGTTAGCATCGGTATATACGAAGTTAGGCGACTTCCAACCGAGGATATGCTTAGCGCCCTCAGCCAACATAGTCTTGAAGCCCAAATCTTCGCCCATCTTAGCGATGCCGTCAGAGTAGATAAGCTCGGTATTACGGAACGCTGTGGGCTTAACGCCGAACTCCTCCTTAAGCATCTTAGTATGGAGCTTAACCTCGTTCTTGAACTCCTCAGCCGAAGCCAACGCCGAGAGTGAGTGAGAGTATGTCTCACCGAGGAACTCTACGCAGCCTGTGTCAGCCAACTTCTTGAACGACTCCAACACCTCGGGAGCGTATGCCTTGAACTGCTCAACAGCCGAGCCAGTGATAGAGAACGACACCTTGAAGGCGCCCTTATGCTCCTCGATAAGGTTCAAGAGCAAGGCATTCATAGGCAAGTAGCACTCGCGAGCCACCTTCTGCATGATAGCGCGGTTGGTGAAGTCGTCGAGGTAGTTGTGGTCATTGCCCATCTGGAAGAAACGATAGGTCTTCAAACGCCAGGGCTGGTGCACCTGAAAATAGAAACAAACAGTCTTCATATATATTTCGTTTTTTATTTATTACACTTGTCGATAGCCTGCTGGTATACATCCTTAATCTTCGTAGCGGCATTGAACCACTTGAGGTTGTTAACCTCCTCCATACCCTTCTCCGAGAACATCTTCGCCAGAGCGGGATATGTGATAAGACCATAGATAGAGTCAGCCATAGCGTCTACATCCCAGTAGTTAACCTTAACAGCGTAGTCCAAAACCTCGGCTACACCACTCTGGTGCGAGATGATAGTGGGCACGTTCGAACGCATAGCCTCCAATGGCGAGATACCGAAAGGCTCCGATACCGAAGGCATGATATATACATCCGAGAGCTGGAACATCTTCTGCACGTCGTCGCCCTTGAGGAAGCCTGTGAAGTGGAAGCGGTCTGCGATGCCGAGCTGCGCAACACGACGAATACAGTGGTTCATCATATCGCCCGAGCCCGCCATTACGAAGCGTACGTTAGGCACGCGCTTCAATACCTTTGCTGCCGCCTCGATAAAGTAGTCGGGACCCTTCTGGAAGGTGATACGACCGAGGAAGGTGACAATCTTGTCGTCGACACCGCGCTCAGGGATGGGGTTGTCGTTCTCGGCGAACTGTACGGCGTTATGCACCGCAACAACCTTATCAGGCTCGATGTTATACTTGTTGATGACGATATTGCGTGTGAGGTTAGACACAGCGATAACCATATCTGCTGCTGCCATACCCGAGCGCTCTATCTCGTAGACACGTGTGTCGATGTTGTCACTCGACGAGCGGTCAAACGATGTGGCGTGCATGTGCACTACAAGGGGTTTACCCGACACCTGCTTAGCTGCGACACCCGCAAAATATGTCAACCAGTCGTGAGCGTGGATAACGTCGAACTGACCCTCAAGCTGGCGTGCCACCTCTGCAGCAACAACAGCATAGCGAGCTACCTCCTCCATGATGTTTGCACCATACTTACCCGAGAAGGTGTAACGCTGTGTCCAGCTATCACCCTTACGCTCCCAGAACTTCTTACCTGTGCGCTCGTAGCTCTCACGATATGTTGCCCACTCCTCAGGCGAGATGTAGGGCACCATATTCGAGTCGATATGGATGAACGAAATCTTGCTCATTATGTCTTCAGAACCCTCAACACTTGCGTCACAGTAGCGTGCCTCAATGTCGCTGGCATTGACAACCTTAACGAAGCTCTGATCCTCGTCACCCGACGCCTTGGGCATCACGAAGATAACCTCAACATCGTTGCGAGCCAGGCCCTGTGTCATACCATAGCAGGCTGTACCCAAGCCACCGGCGATATGGGGAGGAAACTCCCAACCGAACATTAGTACTCTCATAATATCTCTCTTTTACGTTTATTTCTGAACACTCTTGCGTACACACTTACGCTTGGGCTTCGCCTCTGCAGCTGTCTCAGCCTTAGGGGCTGCCTTCTTCACTGTTTTACGCTTCTTGGGAGCATACTCGTTGATAAGCATGTTGATGAAGAGCAAGCCCGCAACAGAGGTTGCGTGAGATACCGAGCCGCGTGGGTTGTGTGGAGGATCACCCTCGAAGCGCTCCGAGATTGAACCTACGCACTTTGTCTGGAGCTCTGCATCGAATGCCTCCAACAACTTGCGAGCATCATCCACATAGCGCTCGCCACCGATAGCGAAGCACGCCTTAACATAGAACATAAGAGGCCATACCCATGCTGAGCCGTTGCGCGATGCAAGGTCCTGCGAACGCTGATCCTCGTTGTAGTTCGACTTGTAGAGTATGTTGCGTGGTGACAACGTGCGCAAGCCGCGAGGTGTGAGCAAGTGCTCGTTCACGGTCTGCAATACGCGTA
This sequence comes from Bacteroidota bacterium, assembly GCA_023413645.1. Taxonomy (GTDB): domain Bacteria; phylum Bacteroidota; class Bacteroidia; order Bacteroidales; family Rikenellaceae; genus Alistipes. The sequence goes on along the minus strand of JAEZPN010000016.1, from coordinate 10,358 downwards.
CACGCTTCTCCTCGTCGAGCATAGTGTAGTCGAGACCTGCGGCTACGACCATGTTGGGACGTATGAACTTATTTATCTCGTCAGCATTTACGTAGTCTGCCAAGTAGCCCTCATCCAACCAGAAGCGGCTGAGGAACGAGTTCTTAATAATCTCAGGAAGTGCTTTCCACTCCGCCACGAACTCCTTGTCGCCCTGCTTCTTCGCCACTGCCAAGGTGTATGACACGGCGTTATACCACAATGCCTGGAGCTCCACGGGGTAGCCACGACGTGGTGTGAGGGGCTGACCGTCAACATTGGTACCCATCCATGTTAGAGGACGCTCCGCAGCTGCCCACACGAGGCCGTTGTCGTGCATCTTAATCTCCTCGGCGAAGCCTCTGCGGTATGCTGCAAGGATATTCTTCATCGCCTCGCCATACTTCGCCCACACCTCCTTCTGCGAGATGTGCTTCTCCAACTGCTGGAGAGTGAAGAAGAACCATAGGGGAGCATCTGCCGTAGTATTGAGTGCGTGACCCTCAAACATGCCACTTGTCTCCATATCGCGAACTGCCGTGTCGAGGACGTCGATGCAGGCCTCCTTATGTCCCTGCGAGAGTGTCAAACCGGGCAATGCCATGAATGTATCCTCCATGAAGGGGCCAAACCATGGGTAGCCCGCGATAACCTCTGTGCGGTTCTCAGGACGGCGGATGACAAACTGACGTGCCGAGTGCTCGAGGCAGCTCAAGAAGTCAATCTTGTGTGTGCGGCGTGCCAAAGCACCCTCATATACTGCCGAGATAGTCTCGGGCGATGCCATAACGTCGGTAGCGGCAGAGAAGATTACGCTCTCACCCTTCTTGATGTTGAACTCGAAGTAGCCAGGCGTGAGCAAATCCTCGTGACCCTCATAGCCACGTGCAAGCTCCTTGCGGTACTCGAAGTTGTAGTACCAGTCGGGAGCAGCCACGAACTCCGACTCCTCCTTGCTAAGCTGCATATTGAGCCATGGGAAGCCATCATACAAGCGGCACTTAACACCATAAGGGATGGGGTAAGCACGTCCGTCGGCATTCATATTTGCCTTCGAGAGCGAGTGCTTATCGCGGAATGCCAACAAGGGGCGGAGACGCAATGTGGTGTCAGAGTGCGCATCGACAAGCGTATAGCGAATCATAAGCTGTGTGCGGTTGTGAATCCACAACAACTCCTTCTTCAGAATCACGCCACCCACGCGATATGTGATTGTGGGTGTTGGGGTGTACTCGAAGTCGGTGATGTACTTGTGACCGCGGGGCTCGTACGTACCCTCGAAGCGGTGCAAAGCGAGGTTAAACGACTGGTCGTGCTGCACAACGGTCTCGTCGAGCGACGACAACAATACATAAGTGCGGTCGCTCCTGTCGATAGGTGCAACCATCAAACCGTGATACTTGCGTGTGTTGCAACCAACGATTGTGGTAGCCATGTAGCCACCACGGCGGGCCGTAGCAAGCATCTCTCTATCGAGTGCATACTCAAGATTACCCAACTCACGCTTGTCAAATTTCAATCCTGACATAGTATGTGTATATTTGTTAGTTAATATTCACGTACGACAATCGTATCGCAAACACCTATTACTCAATATATTAAGAAGGTTATGCGACACAATATGGTATAATAATGCAATTTTGCACAAGTAAAATTAAGAAAATATTCTTGAAATACCAAAATTTTTATGTAAAAAAAGTCTCAATCACCGCATCGGAGACTAAAAAACGCTCGGGGCGTATCGCCAGCCTACTGCCCTCCACAACAAGGACGCCGGCCCTAACCCACTCCTTTGCAGCATCTTTGATGCGTGCCTTGTGCTTCGCGCCAAAGCGCTCCTCGATATAACCGAGGTCTATGCCCTCAACCCTGCGTAGCGAGGTCATTACATACTCGTTCATGTGGTCGAGTTCCGTAAGTTCCTCACTCTCATACTTCACCACACCCTCGGCATACTCCTTAGCTGAAGATATACACCACGTGCGGTTGTCGCGCGAGAAGGAGTGCGCACCAGGGCCAATACCGAGGTACTCCACGCCCTGCCAGTATGCCGAATTGTGGCGGGCACGACAACCCTCCTTTGCGTAGTTCGAGACCTCATAATGCTCATACCCCACCGCCTTAAGTGCCTCATGCACAACCACATACTCTCGTTCAGACTCTTCGTCCGTGATAGGTGTGTATTCGCCTCGCTGCGTCATCAAGCCAAGTTTAGTGCGCTCCTCAATCGTGAGGTGGTAGGCCGAGATATGCCCCACATCCAACTTTATAGCCTCCGCAAGCGTATTGCGCAGTGTATCACCACCATACCCCGCGATGCCGAAGATTATATCCACAGAGATATTGTCTATTCCGTAGCGCTTCAACCGCTGCACTGCCTCCACAGCCTCCTTGGCCGTATGGCGGCGGTTCATCATCTCGAGAGCACCATCGTCGAAGGATTGGATGCCGAGACTCACGCGGTTGACACTCGTTTTGGCAAGCTCCTTGACATACTCCTCCGTGAGGTCATCGGGATTGGCCTCAAGCGTAATCTCCTCCACGTCCGAGCAGTCGAACAACTCACGGGCGTGAGCTATAAAGCGTTCAACATCTGCGGGTTGCAGAAGCGACGGGGTGCCACCACCAAAGTATATCGAGGTTATGTGTTGCGAGCTAAGATAGTTGCTACGCTCCTCCAATTCGCGGTGCATACCCTCCACAACGTTGGGCAAGAGCTTTAGTGCGCCAACCTTGTAGAAGTCGCAATAGGAGCATATACGCTTACAGAATGGGATATGAAAATAGAGTGTTGCCATACGAGTAACAAAGTTACAAAAATTTTCCACTCCATAGATATATAAGTCACAAAAATGGTTATCTTTGTACCGTAGCAACTAAACATAATGCAAAAAACATAGTGCTTTATGAAGTCAATAAAAGAGTTATATCGCATAGGTACAGGCCCTTCGAGCAGCCACACCATGGCGCCACGCCGTGCCGCCGAGATATTCCAGCACCGCAACCCCGAGTGCAGATACTTCCGTGTAACGCTCTACGGTAGTCTTGCTGCTACGGGACGAGGTCACCTTACCGACCAGGCTATTTTCGAGACCCTGCGTCCCCACGGCAATGTGGAGCTGATATGGGAGCCCTCAATATTCCTACCCTTCCACCCAAACGGCATGCGCTTCGAGGCTATCGAAGATAACTGCGTGATAGACGACTGGACTGTATATAGCGTTGGTGGCGGCGCACTTGCCGAGGAGAATAGCACACCCATAGAGACAGCAGACATATACCCCGACACAAAGCTCGTCGACATATTGAAGTGGTGCACAGATAATGGCCGCACCTTCTGGGAGTATGTCGAGATGCACGAGGGTAAGGAGATATGGATATTCCTCTCTAAGGTATGGCGCGTTATGCGCGAGGCTGTGGAGCGCGGCATCGAGACCGATGGTGTGATACCTGGTCCATTGAACCTTGCACGCCGCGCAATGCGCTACAATGTGCGTGCATCGGGTTACAGCCAGAGCCTCAAGTCGCGAGGTCTCATCTTCTCATACGCCCTTGCCGTAAGCGAAGAGAATGCTTGTGGCGGACGCATCGTAACAGCGCCCACATGTGGCTCATCGGGCGTGCTACCCGCTGTGTTGTACCACCTATGGAAGACACGCGAGTTCTCCGAGCAACGCATCTGCCGCGCCCTTGCAACAGCAGGTCTCATAGGCAACATCGTGAAGCACAACGCCTCAATATCTGGCGCCGAGGTGGGCTGCCAGGGTGAGGTGGGCGTAGCATGTGCCATGGCGGCAGCAGCAGCAAACCAGCTCTTTGGAGGCTCACCCGCACAGATTGAGTATGCCGCGGAGATGGGCTTGGAGCACCACCTCGGCATGACATGCGACCCCATTTGCGGTCTTGTACAGATACCCTGTATCGAGCGTAACGCCTACGCCGCAGCACGTGCCCTCGATGCCAACCTATACTCTATGTACACCGACGGTCACCACCGCGTATCGTTTGACCGCGTGGTGGAGGTGATGAAGCAGACAGGCCACGACCTACCCTCAATCTACAAGGAGACAGGCGAGGGTGGCTTGGCAAAGGATTTTTATTAGTCTGATATAGAGAGTTTAAGGAATTTAGGGAACCTAGTGAAAATTACACTAAGTTCCCTAAACTCTTTATATTCTCTTAAGAAACTTGGCTACTATCACCATAACACGCCTGTAGACCATATCGAATGCTGCACACACCTTATATACAACATCGAGGCGGTTACGTAGACGCGCAATCGAGGCACGCAGACTACAACTATATACTAGAACAGCAACAATACTCCAGGCAACGCCCACGACAAGCAGCGCCCAATGCAGCGGCATGGCAACCTCACCAAGCCATACCACAAGAGCTGCGCTGAGGAGCAGTGCCCCAAGCAGCGCAGCGAGGATGAAGATAAGAAGCATCACCATACCCCCTCTTCAATACCGCTACTCCTTGTGTGTAGCCGCCTCGTGCTCAGCAGTTGAGCCCTTGCAGTTACACAAGTCGTCGTGAATGCGTCGTGCCGTCTCGTCAAAGACATCGTGGATCTTACCACGAAGTTCCTTACCAGACTGTGGCGTGGTGAGCATAGCCACTGCGGCACCCAACATGGCACCTCCGAGTGCCGAAATGATACAGATTGTTGTGTTTTTCATAGTTGTAAAATTTAATCGTTCTACGCCTCAACAATGTGCAAACAATAGACCAACAATGCTTCTAATCTCTACATTTTTCATATATTTGTGCCGTGAACAACTCAACGCACATAGTAGCCTTTACGGGCCACCGCACCTACGATGGCGCTGCTAACGAACTTCTTAGGGCGACAATCTGCGAACTCTACAACGAGGGTGCGCGCCACTTCCGCGTGGGCATGGCCGAGGGCTTCGACCTCGCAGCGGGAGAGATTGTCGTGGAGCTCATGCTCGCGCACAACGACATAGTCCTCGAGGCCTGCATACCGTGGCCCACGTTCGATGCGCACTTCAGCACCGAGGAGCGCGAGAAATACAACCACATACTCAAACATGCGACCATTGTGCGCTACTCCGATAACGCCTACCACCCCGCAATCTTCCGACACCGCAACGACATGCTCGTAGAGGGTGCCGACACGCTTATAGCGTGGTGGAACGGAGCGCAGAGTGGCACAGCCTACACCGTAAAGAGAGCCAAGAAGTTAGGACTAAACATAAAAAACATATACCCACAGCTTCAGTTGAGGATTGAAATCTAAAAAAAAATTGATACCTTTGCAGCAAATTAATTGAAGAAACTATGAAGATTAAACAGCTACTACTCGTTTTTGTTGCAGCGTGTCTCTGCACCGCAGCCCAGGCACAGACAACAGGTGAGAAGATTAAGTCATTTGCCGATGAGCACCTCCGCCTCTCGGGCTACCTCCAGGGTGGCTTCCGCGTGGATGGTAACACCGATCCCTCAACAACATTCTACCTCCACCGTGCACGTTTGAGCCTCACAGGTGACGCAGCACAGGAGAAGATCGACTACCGCTTGCAGGTGGATATGGCAGGCTCACCCAAGATTTGCGACCTCTACTTCCGCTATAAGCCCTTGAAGGAGCTTAACGTAGAGCTCGGTCAGTTCAAGGTGCCCTTCTCATACGAGAACGAGAACTGCGGTCCTACAACCGTGGAGTTTATCGAGTACTCATACATCACTACCTACCTCGTACGTAACAACGGCTTGTATGACGGCATCAACGGCGCTACAGGTCGCGATATCGGTTTCCAGCTCTATGGTGGATTCATCCACCGTGACGGCTACAGCATCATTAACTACAACGTCGCAGTGTTCAACGGCTCGGGCATAAACGTTAAGGACCACAACTCATCAAAGGACTTCGTGGCACGCCTTATCATTAAGCCTTTCAAGGGTTTCGCAGTGAGCGGCTCGTATATGTATGCAGAGACCAACTTCGGTGGTAACAAGTATATGAAGAGTCCACGCTTCGCGTTGGGTGCATGGTATGAGAATGGTACATGGATTGGTCGTGCGGAGTATGTTCACGCAAACTTCGGCGAGACATGCACAGACTCATTCTACGCATTGGCAGGCTACAATTTCGAGAAGCCCTGGAGCGTATATGCTCGCTATGAGTTTATCAAGGACGAGGGCAACATCATGGACAGAGACCGCATCCAGCTCGGTACTGCATACAAGCCCTTCAAGTTCTTGCGCTTGCAGGCAAACCTCAACTACGAGATTAACAACCTTGCAGACCGCAATAGCTTCGGTTTCAACATCTTGGCTACAGCAATATTCTAATCGAGCGCTGCTCACCAATCGCAATAAAAGAGGGGTTGTCCGCCGTGGACACCCCCTTATTTTGTAGTGTAATACTACTTCGTGTGTATGAAATATCAAAAAAAGTTTCTAACTTTGTATAGTAATATATACTAACATGCGACCTAAACTATATATTTATGATAAATGATCTAAAGAAGAGTATATATAAGATAGCTGCTAAACCCGCCGCATACAACATCTTCGCGGGCTGGAACATGAGCGAAAATGACCACACCAAGATATTGCTCTCTCTGCTTGGATGACCTCGATGACGAGTGGGAGACCAACGACCACGAAAGAAAATATTTCACCATCCCCACATATGATGAGCCATAACAAAAAAGTACCCCGAATATGAAGTGACCCCCAAAGTTTAGTATCAAATTGTGCCTTCGCACAAAGAGATATAGCGCCGACTTATGCTGGATGCCCTGGAAAGCTGATATATCCGACATACGAACCCACAATAACAAATTTTTGTATTGGAATATAGATTTTTATTGCTACCTTTGTGTTACTTATTAACCATTCCAAATGTGTACTATGAAAAAGATTTGCTTTATTCTTGTAGCTGCGGCTATGTTTATCGCAGCGGATGCCAAGGCTCAGTTGGGCGTAGGCGTCGGTTACAATCTTCTAAACACAACAACTACCCTTGCCGATGAGAAGGAGGATGACTCACTCAATGGCTTCTATGTGGAGGCTACCTACGGCATTAACCTCTTGAGCGAGAGTTGGGGAACACTTGGCATCGAGCCAGGCCTTCGCTACACCTTTGGTGCAGAGGCAGAGCAGGAGGAGCTCCTTGGCGTCAAAACACGCGCAAGCCTCACCGAGCACTACCTCGACATCCCCGTGCATGTTAAGTATGGCTACGAGGTTCTCCCCTCGAAGCTCAGCGTACACGCCTTTGCGGGCCCCGCGTTCTCAGTAGGTCTCGCCTCAACCCTCAAGGCAACGGCTGGCGACACCACCGTAAAGACCAACAACTACAAAGAGAGCGACTACGGCCGCTTCGACCTTAAGATAGGCCTAGGCGCGGGCGTCACCATCGCTGAGCGAGTTAATGTCAAGGTTGGTTATAACTTTGGCTTGCTCAACCGCTACACTGGCGAGCAGGTAGAGGGCTACAAATATAAGAGTCACACAGGCGTATTCTATGTCGGCGCCGGCTTCAACTTCTAATAAGACAAGTTTTACACAAACAGAGGGTATCCTTGGCGGATGCCCTCTGTTTTTTGTACTCATAGTCTTGCATTGTTTTTAATTTTATATACCAAGAATGAGAGGACAACTCAGGAAAATTTAGGGCGATGTGGGTGGTGCATTTAGAAATTTTGATTAACTTTACAAATGATAAATAATCTATATAACCTTATAATACAACGATGACTATGAAAAAGTTCTTATTATTTTTATTTGCCATAGTTATATATGGACATAATATTGCTATTGCTCAAGAAGTTGAAGCAAATCCTATTCAGTCAACATCAAGCGAAGAGAATTACAAGTTATATCCAACTGAAAATATGTGGAATTTTATCAAATTGGACACACGAACAGGAAGACTATGGCAAGTGCAATTTAGCACTCAAGGTTATGAGTATCGTTTTCAGACTGTTTTAAGTGATAGAGATTTATCGTATGAAGAAAATACAAAACCAAATCGATTTGAATTATTCCCAACGCAGAATACATACAATTTTATTCTTTTAGATAAAGTTGATGGAAGAGTGTGGCAGGTTCAGTGGAGTTTCGAGAAAGAAGAACGCATGGTTCTCTCTATTTATTAAGTCGGCATATAGTCGATGTAGTTGTCGCTATAGGTAGTTTATCGTATTTTTATTAGACCTATATGTTACTTCCAACAATGACATATAAGGAGATGTATGACCATCTTGGAGATGATCTAAAAAAGGTCAAAATAAGAGAGGAGTATTTCCTTTCAAAAGCAATAAAAGAACTTAAAATAGCAAAACGATTTCCAGCTTGTAAGTGGTACGAATACACTGTACCTGAATCAAAAAACAAGTATATCATATTTTATTATGCAGAAAGTAGAATTGCTATTAATCGACCTAATGTAGGTAATTTCTGCTTAGTTTATGATAACAGGAATAGGTATGTTATTAAGTGGGGCGCTCGTATGTATAGTCGCACAAAGGATGGTCCACTAATGTTTATTCGAGAAATACAAGTCTACACACCGCATTTCTTTGAGCGATATAGGGACCGAGGATTAAAAGATAGTTCACTTTGTATTAATGATGTGGTGTGCATGTACCTATCTCGAAATAGAGATGATGTGCCTATTATGATGAACGAAGCAATAAATAAGCGTTTAGAAAAATATGGACCTGGTGCTAAATATGGTTATAGGGTAAGAGATGGCTTTTGCTTTGCAATGTCGGATGTACAAATCTCAAAAAGTAAAGACGATGATCCCAACAAGGATAAACATGAAGCTCTATATGTAGTCTATAAGACCTTTATGAATGAGTCAAACATGAAGGAAAATCAATTATTGGCAATAGACCAAGAACACATAGACGCATGGCAACAATATGTTAGACAATTCAAGGAAGAAGCTGTAGATGGAAAGATAGAGTTAGTTCTCGAAAAATAAGATCATTGCTTAATAAGGATTGGGATAAAGTTGTGATTTTAGATAAGATTATGACAGTTTATATTGCGAAAGCGATGTTGCAATTTCTTGTCAGATGTCGGTTGTAGGTTTTGCAAAATAAGGCTGCAGATACAACACTCGGCAAAAATCCCGACGATGGGTAGTACTTGAGCGTACGACCCATTGTCGGGACTTTTTGTTAGGGGTCATAATAGTCTGCCTTATCTTATGAAACAAGCAATGAGCCGTAATTTGATGTCAGAAGGGGTTAGATGTGGCTTCGATAAAGAGAAAGCCCGGATGGGATATACTTGGCGTATTTCCCATTCGGGCTTTGGATTGAGAGGTCGCAGATGACCTCTTATCACATCAAATTAGTTCATTGCCTGCTGGATAGCTACTGCAATAGCAACAGTTGCACCTACCATAGGGTTGTTACCCATACCGAGGAAGCCCATCATCTCAACGTGTGCTGGTACTGATGAAGAACCTGCGAACTGTGCGTCAGAGTGCATACGACCCATAGTGTCGGTCATACCGTATGATGCGGGACCTGCTGCCATGTTATCGGGGTGCAAAGTACGGCCAGTACCACCACCAGATGCTACTGAGAAGTACTTCTTGCCTGCGAGTGTACGCTCCTTCTTATATGTACCTGCTACGGGGTGCTGGAAGCGTGTGGGGTTTGTAGAGTTACCTGTGATTGATACATCTACGTCCTCCTTCCACATGATTGCTACGCCCTCGCGAACATCGTCAGCGCCATAGCAACGCACCTTTGAGCGGAGACCGTCAGAGTAAGAGATAGTCTCTACCTCGTTAACCTCGCCTGTGTAGTAGTCGAACTCTGTGCGAACGTATGTAAAGCCGTTGATACGTGAGATGATCTTAGCAGCGTCCTTACCCAAGCCGTTAAGGATAACGCGCAAGGGGTTCTTACGTACGCGGTTAGCCATCTCAGCGATCTTGATAGCGCCCTCAGCAGCTGCGAAAGACTCGTGACCTGCGAGGAATGCGAAGCACTGTGTCTCCTCGCGGAGAAGACGTGCTGCGAGGTTACCGTGGCCGATACCTACCTTACGATCCTCGGCTACTGAGCCGTTGATACAGAATGCCTGGAGACCCTCACCGATAGCCTCGGCAGCGTCAGCAGCGTTTGTGCAACCCTTCTTGATAGCGATAGCGGCGCCCACAACATAAGCCCACTTAGCGTTCTCGAAGCAGATGGGCTGAGTCTCCTCGCACATCTTATATGGGTCGATACCCTTCTCGTCGCAGATAGCCTTAGCCTCCTCTACAGACTTAATACCATATTGTGCAAGCACAGCGTTGATCTTATCGATTCTGCGCTCGTAGCTCTCAAATAATGCCATAA
>JAEZPN010000101.1 GCA_023413645.1 Bacteroidota bacterium | reverse complement strand
GCGTGGCGCCGTGGTGGACAACCGCGCAGTGGCAGAGAGCCACCACCGCTACGCCTTCGATGTATGGGAGGATGAGCCCTACCTAAACGAGGATATATTGCGGGGTGCCATGCTTGCTACGCCACATATCGCGGGCTACTCACAGCAGGGCAAGGCAAACGCTACCGCTATGAGCATCAACGCCTTAGCGCAACACTTCGGACTACCACTCGAGACGTGGCGACCCGCGGAGGTTGCGCCCACCACCCCACGTCTGCTTAGCTGGGAGGATATGTGCGCGACGATAGAGAGATATTGCGACATCGTATCGGAGACGGAGACATTGAAACGCTCACCCAAGCACTTCGAGTCGCTCAGAAACGACTACCGCTATAGGGAGGAGTATTTTTAGAATTAGTAATTAGTAATGAGCAATTAGTAATGATGTTTTGTGCTGTCATTCTGAGTGTAACGAAGAATCTCCTCGAAGTCGACCAGCGACAACACAGCCCCCTATATCATGGGGTACATTTTTGTAACCCGCAAACAAGGAGGAAAACTCTCTTATCGAGACATCGAGCACCCTACGGGGCAACCCCGCAGATACCCTCTTGGGCGGTGGGGGTGTTTCCATCCATCCATTTTTCCTATGTAAATGGATGGATGGAAAAGCCTATCTAACTCGTCATTGCGAGGCGTAGCCGTGGCAATCTTCCGTCCGAAACACGAGCTAGTGTTTATTATAATAGCTACGGCAAAACATCATATGTAGAATTAGAAGAAGATATTCCTCCTTTCATCTATAAATAAAATGCGATAATCACATAAAATATGTAATATGAAAAAGTTTCTTATTCTTATTATGTCAGTTATGGTGACACATACTGCATCATCACAAGATTTAGATAGCGTTAAATGCGTTGCTACTGAAATTGCAATAGAGGATTTCTTGAACTGCAGACTCTGTGATGAATCAAATGTGTTTATAATATATTACTCGACGAAGATAAATAATAGGAGACAATTGGAAATACACATAATGAGAGTAATAGAGGATGAAGAGAAATTTGTAGTAGATCCTACTATTGGTTTTCTAAGGAGACCCTCTTATCGTAGGTGTGTAGAAAGAGATGGAAAGTTATTTATTTGGCGTAGTGATACTATGACCCAAAAGGATTTTGACCTATTGGATAAATATGGGATGTTGTATTACGCCTCAGACCCTGACGATTATGAAATGAAAGTTTGGGAATATTTACCAAATAATCATGACGACATTGAGGCCGCACAATATTTCTTTTGCACATCTAACCCAAAGCATTATAAGCGTATAATAGACATCTACCCAAGGACTGTAAAACTGCGTTGTCGTAAATAGTTTCCAAACACAACTCCACTATGAGAATAAAATTGTTCTTATTTTGTCTTTTGGCTGTCTCTTGTAATAGACATATGGCTGTTTCAGTTAAAGAGCCCGCTCCTTCATCAGAAGTTTACAATTTCCATGATGTAGTGCAGCATATCAGCAATACATCGTATCGAGTCACAGATATAGATTATGATGAAAGTGTCAGTATTGCATATAGGAAACCTATATATGGAGAATCTGAAGTTATCCGAAATCATTATGCTAAACTTGCTCAGACTGTTGATGAATTGAATTTAGTAAACTTCCAATGCGACACCATACAAATATATGATTCTTGGTCTGAATGGAGTGTTGGTGATGTATATAATAGTCCATATTCAAATTATCATTTAGACCTTAAGTGTCGCAAAGGCCTCTATGAATTGGTTGACTATAAATTGCAACCAAAACATTTTGATGAAGAGTATGTGAATGAGAAAAATCGTGCGCTCTATGAAGAGATTAGAAAAAAGAACGACCCTGATCTTGACGCACTACCATTTACATACGATTGGGAGATGTTAAGATATAATTGCTGGGATGATCAAAAGATGATTAGAAATTTTGGCAAAACTACCGATGTATGTGAAACTCTTATTCGCATAATTATCAAGGATAATCGTATCGTATATTGCGATAGATGGGATTGGTAAATAGTTTGCTATATTGTACCTACACGGGCAGATTTGATAACTCCCACGGAACCACTGCATTCAGCATATATACAGCCCCTACATCATGGGTTACATTTTTGTAACCCGCAAACAAGGAGTAGCAGAGAGGGGTATAGCCACCTACATCATGGGTTACATTTTTGTAACCCGCAAACAAGGAGGGATACTCTCTCATCGTAACATCGAGCACCCTACGGGGCAACCCCACAGATACCCTCTTGGGCGGTGGGGGTGTTTCCATCCATCCATTTTTCCTATGTAAATGGATGGATGGAAAAGTCTATCTAACCCGTCATTGCGAGGCGTAGCCGTGGCAATCTCCGCGGGTATATAAAAGTATACCCGCAAGGTTGTGGGGGACGTTGCACTAATCTTCCGTTGTCTCTTCACAAAGGTAGATCCCCACGTCGCTCCGCTCCTCGGGATGACGGTGGATAGTGTATGGTCAGCGAGGAGATGCTTGAGTTCCTCGACCTTGCTCCGCCTCGGCATAACAAGCGAGCTTGTTCTGCACTCGGCTTAATCGCAACGTTCGACTTCGCTCAGCATGACATAGAGCCGACACGATGACACTATATACGCTGTCATTCTGAACACTATACGCTGTCATTCTGAACGGAGTGAAGAATCTCGAGGTTTCCGTGGCGGTGGACGGCAGTGCAAGCCTTGAGATCCTTCGTTACACTCAGGATGACATAGCATAGAGTATAACGAGGATCAGAGTGGTGCGTTGCAAACATAGATTAGCACCACAACCCCAATTTCTTGTCAGAGTGGTGCATTGCAAACATAGATTAGCACCACGACCCAATTTCTTGTCAGAGTGGTGCAGATGTGGTGCTGACATGAAAAACCCCCGGATGGGTAGTACTTGGCGTACGTCCCATTCGGGGGTTTGATTGAAGCGCCGCAGATTGCGGCTTATCTCAACAAATTTATTTTTCAGGAGAAGGCTGCAGCTACAACGCTCGGCAAAAAAAATGCGGATAGGTTGTACTAAGGCGTACTACCTATTCGCATTTATTTTTGTTAGCGGCAGTAGATGTCTGCCTTATCGTGGAAAATTACTCGCAAACGGCGCTGAGATCTGCAAACAAACCTGCATAGCTCTCAACCATATCACGACGCAATGCTGAGTAGTGCTTGCGAGTGAGGGTGCGGTTCTTAGGCTCTGCGGGGTTATTAGCCTTGTGGTAGAGTGCGTTGCGGAGCTCGAGGCTCTTCTGCATAAGCTCTACAATCTTATCTTCCTTATTAGGCTGCACGAACGCTGCCATCTCGCAATCGAAAACGAACTCCTCCAAACGGTAGTCAATCTCCTTCTTCAATACTCGTAAATTTGCCATAGTATAATTAGTTTTAGTTTTTGCAATACACAAAGGTAAGAAATCTCTCCTGAATTTCCAAATTTTTATTCTTCTTTTTTGCTATTCACCCCACTCGCGGTGCTCGATTTTTAGCCCTGCAAGCTCGAGGGTGCGCAGCGTCACGGGGAGGCAGAGCTCCTCGATGGTCGAGGGGTTGAAGTAGAACGAGGGCGATGCGGGGAGGATGATGGCTCCAGCCTCGGTGAGCGAGGTCATGTTGCGTAGGTGGATGAGCGAGTAGGGACTCTCGCGCACGACCATAACGAGGGGTCGGCGCTCCTTGAGCATCACATCTGCGGCGCGCTCTATGAGTGTGCGCGATATGCCTGTTGCGATGCGTGCCACAGTACCCATAGATGCGGGCACTACGACCATGGCATCCCAACGTGCCGAGCCACTTGCCACCGATGCCCACATATCGCTATTCTCGTAGCGCACGATACGCTCAGAGGTGGGTAGTGAGACACCCTCGGCGCGCATGACATCCTCGGCATGGTCGCTAAGGATGAGGGCTATGCGCTCGATGTCGGGGTGTGTGGTGAGCACTTCAAGGGTCTGGCGGGCATATATTGCGCCGCTGGCACCCGTTATTGCGACTATGACTTTCATGGTTAAAGCTCTAAGATTTTACATTCGAGACCCTTCTCGCGGGCATAGCGAAGGATTGCGGGGAGCACATAGCTGGTATTACGAAAGCTCTTTGCGCTGTCGTGCAACGATATGATATCGCCACCCTTGAGGCCGCGTATCGTGCCACGCAAGCACTTCTTGGGCGAGAGGTTGCGGTTGTAGTCGCGCGAGAGCACGCTCCACATCACTATGCGGAATCGCTTGGCAACGGCACGCACCTGTGGGCGTGTGATGCGCGCATAGGGAGGGCGGAAGAGCTCCGTATGCACCATGTCGGCTGCGAGGTCTATATCCTCGAGGTAGCGCTCTGTGGACATGGTTAGTCCCTTCTGGTGGGAGTAGGTGTGGTTGCCGACCTTATGTCCACGGTCGAGAATCATCTGGTAGAGGTCGGGGTATAGCTCCACGTTCTTGCCCAGCACGAAGAAGGTGGCCTTGGCATCGTAGCGGTCGAGGGTTTGGAGTATCCACTCCGTGACGCCAGGCGTGGGGCCATCGTCGAAGGTGAGGTAGATGCCATCGGGGTCATCGACCTCCCACACTACATCGGGGTATAGCCACCGTAGTATTTTGCCTGGGTTTACGCGCATAGCCTTATAACGTTACTCTCTATAGTTTTCGAGATGCAAAAATAAGACTTTTTTTTCGTAAATAGAAAATTATAGTTATCTTTGTAGGTATAATATTTATATATGTCGCATATCTCGGCGGCATGAATTGTGTAAAGATTGCGTATTATGAGACACACATCAACTTTTCTATTGGCTATTTGCTCACTACTCCTCGTTTTTGGTTGCCGCGTGGAGGAGGGTCCCGAGGCTAAGACAACCGCTGGCTATGACTACCAGGTCGTGGTGCTCTGCGAAAACGACGTATGCGAGGGCGATGTGGCAGATGCCGTATGCTACCTCTTGGAGGAGGATATACCCGGTCTTGTGCGCCCACAGGGCTACTTCGACATCGCCAAGCAGACACCCTCAAGCGAGGCTACGGAGTTCGACAAGAAGTATGGCATACTCCTAAATATCAATATCATACCCTCAACCGAGGCACCCTCATACTCGATACGCGAGAACGTATATGCAGTGCCACAGTTGAGTCTCTCCATCAAGGCATCGACACCCGAGCAGGCGGCACAGTTCATCTGGGAAAATGCCGAGGAACTTCGTGAGGTGATGTTGGCGAGCGAGCGCGAAGAGTACCTCAAGGGTGCAAAGCGTAAGCCCGCAAAGCAGCTCATGGCAGACTTTAGCGAGGCTACGGGTTACAGCATGCTCATCCCCGCGAACTTCTCGAAGGCAAATCCCCGAGACGAGAGCCTCACATGGTATATCCGCGACTACAAAAATAAGGCGCAGTATATCTTTGCGTTCAACACCGAGTATAACGCCGAGGCGGGTATTCAGAGTGCGAGTGCCGACATCGTGAACGCCATAAACGCAAAGTTCAACACCATATCGAGCAAGGATGTGAGCGGCTCACGCATGCAGGTTAACACATACCGCGACATCGTGGCAAACATCGTGGAGGTGAATGGCTACAAACTCTTGGAGTTGCGCGGCTGCTGGGAGGTGAGCACCGACTATATGGGCGGCTCATTCACCGCATACACCATCTTCAACCCCGAGACCTCAACAGCTACGGTTATCCTCTTTGCGCTCTACGCACCCGAGGACAACCAGCGTAAGCTCATGCACGAAATGGAGGATCTCATCTACACACTTCATAAATAGTGTAGATAAGGACGAATAAATCAAGGGAAGGCCTCATGCCTTCCCTTTTGCATCTACATTAAGACTACCACACTACTCTGTCGCTGGGGAGCGTAACTCGCACAGCATTGGGGTTGGAGTAGTCCACGGCAAAGGGTGTGGCACGCTCCTCGCCTACTGCCGCAATAAAAGCCTGGCGGATAACCTCACTCGCATCCACAATATCGCCCATCGGAGGTTCCGTAAGGCTCAGCACCCTACATAGTTCACCTTCGTCCAATGGAGAGTGAGTGATGTCGTAGTAGGCGTCGATAAGCGCCTTGCGCGCCTTGAAACTTTCGTCAAAGCACACACCATCCCTGTGGCGCAAAATCATAAGGTAAAGAGCCTTAGCAATGGCTGGAATATGAACTTCGGCTACGCCGATAGCATCGGCGACATAGAGTCGGTAGTCGCCAGTAACGATAAGTGTAGGTTTTGCACTCTCTGTACTCATAAACTGAATGTTTTAATTGGTTTGACAGTGCAAATATCGGTGCAACGTGCGCCAAAACATGGCACACGCTATACGAAGCGATATGTAGAATTTAGATTAGCGAATGACGACAGCATTGACAAGCTGCATGCCGGCACGCTGATTGATAAGCTGCATAAGCTGGTCGCGCTTGTAGAAGAGGTCGTTGCGCACAACACTTGAGCTCACGCTGACGTGCAAGATACCATGCTCGAGGCGCACCTCGTTTGTGAGCATCGCAACATGCTCACCCACTATCTCCCTCCAGAACTCGGGGAGCTTACCCTCGGCAACCTTGCGGGCAACATAGGGGCGCTTGAAGAACTCCTCCAATATCTCGCCTATTGCGCGTGTCTGTGTACGTCTCATAGCTGCACCTTACCATTAATAATATTTATAAGCTTATACTCCACACCCGCCTCGCTAAGTGTATGCTGTAGGCGGTGCTTATTGCAGTCGGTGATGAGTATCTGGCCGAAGCTGTCGCCACCCGTGAGCTTCAACAACTGCGCCACACGACGCATATCGAGTTTGTCGAAGAGGTCATCCAACAAGAGTATGGGCTTAGCTCCCACATGTTGTGCCAACAGGGTGTACTCCGACAACTTAAGAGCTACGAGGAAGGTCTTTTGTTGACCCTGCGAGCCGAACTTACGCAAAGGGTGCTCACCGATTGTGAAGTGTACATCGTCGCGGTGCACTCCCGAGGTGGTATGCTCGTTAATAAAATCCTTCTGGCGCGAGGCGAGAAGCAGGTCGGCAAGCGGTGCTGTCTGCAACTCGGAGCGGTACTCAATACCCGTCTCCTCCCTCTGCTCCGAGAGTGCGGCATAGAACTCCGCGATGAGGGGTTTCATCTCGGCGATAACCTCAGTACGCTTAGCATAAATGACATCTGCCGAGGCACTTAGCATCGCATCGTAGATGAGGAGTATATCCTCTGTGGGCGAGGTCTTGAGCAGCTTGTTACGCTCCTGGAGCGCAGCATTATAGCGCATAAGGGCAGCGAGATAGGTGCGGTCTATCTGCGAGATGAAGCGGTTGAAATACTTGCGGCGCTCCTCGGCAGAGTCGCTGATGAGGGCGGTGTCGCCAGGCGAAACGACCACGATGGGCACACTACCCACATGCTCCGAGAGGCGCTCATACTCCTTGCCGTTGCGCTTGAGAGCCTTACCTCCGCGGCGTGTGTATGAGCATACAACCTGCTCGGGGCGGTCGTCATCGCGCGTGAAGCGTCCATCGACAATGAAGCCCTCCTCGCCATGGCGTAGGCACTGCGCATCGGTGAGCGTGTGCATGGACTTTGCAAAGGAGAGGTAGTGCACAGCATCGAGGATGTTTGTCTTACCCGCACCATTGTCGCCAACAAAGCAGTTTATACCCGCCGAGAGTGCGACATCTTCGCTCTCTATATTCTTGAAATTTATGATGGATAGTCTGTCGAGTCTCATACGCAACGTTCTTTTGCTACAAAGATATGAAAAATTATTCGATTTTTTAGGCGTGAAGCTATGAAATTAAAACTTTTTGTGTACTTTTGTAGGTTGAATTCGGAAATTATAAATTATTAAAAAATAAAAACTACTTATGACAAAGAAAGTACAGAACCCCGAGACCGACATTTTGATCGAGAGCAAGGGTAAGATTGAGTCGTTCTTCGACAAGTTTGGTAGCAAGATCATGTGGGGTCTTGTAGCTGTAACAGTTATTGCTGTTGGTATCTTCTTCTTCATCAACCGCAAGAACACAAAGAACAACGCTGAGGCAACAAGCGCAAGCAACGGCATGACAGAGCTCGTATTCGAGCACAACGAGGCAAGACAGTCTACCGAGGCCTTCAACTTCGACTATGTAACTGCTGCTGAGTCATACTTGGCTATCGCTAACGACTACCCCGAGACTGCTTCAGGTAACATGTGCTACTTCTTGGCAGCTTCAAACTACCTCTACGCTGGTGACTTGGCTAACGCTAAGGCTGCACTCGCAAAGTTGCAGAAGGTTGAGGGCGACCTCGGCGTACACATCAACGCTATGGCTATCACACTCGCTGGCGACATCGCAGTTGAGGAGGGTGACTACCAGACTGCTGCTGCTAAGTTCGAGGAGGCTCTCGCTGCAAGCAAGAACGCTGACATCTACACTGACAACGCTCTCAAGCTCGGCTTGGTATACGAGGCTATGGGCGACGAGGCTAAGGCTCAGGCTATCTACAAGAAGGCTTCAGAGAAGTACGACAACACAAAGGTCGATTTCGCTAAGTATATCAAGGAGTAACACCCTGAAGAAAATCTAAACCAATGAATAGTCTACCAGCAAATAACATGAAGTTTGGCATCGTCATCGCTCGTGAGTTTGGCGAGTTCAACAACTCGAATCTCCCAACACTCATCGAGGAACTTACACGACTTGGATGCCAAACCCACAATATCGTACTCAGGGATGTACCTACAGTGCACGACTTTCTCATTGGTACATCGCTATTCGCGCAATACACCGACGTTGATGGTGTCATTCTCTTTGCTCCAAGCAACCGCGTTTTGGGCAACTTGGCGCTCATGAACGGCATCGTAGGACTACAGGTGCAGTGGAATATGGTTGTGGAGATTGGAGGTGCTGAGTGCGCCGAGCATATCGTAGATATGATTACTCTCCAGAACGAAATGGAGAGCACTGCCGAGGTGCACAAGACACGACACAACTTCAGCTAATAGCGACAAGGTAACAGCCTTAATAGAGGTCCCTGCGAAAACCGCAGGGGCCTTTTTTAATTAGCACTGAGTAACGAGTAATTAGTAATGGCTGGGACGCATATCGTAATCTGCCTAAAAAAAATCAAAATTACTATTTACGAAATACTATTTACTCATTATTTTTTACTACCTTTGTGCGTTATGGATGCGCGATTTACATACAACAACATCGAGTTAGCCTATACCATTGAGGGTGAGGGCGATACAGTCGTACTACTACACGGCTGGGGCTGTGACCATACCATATGGAATGCCACCGCAAACATTCTCAAAGGCAACTACAAGGTCGTAGCCGTAGATTTTGCAGGCTTCGGCGCAAGCAACGAGCCCCGCGAGGTGTGGGGCGTGGAGGAGTATACACGCTCTATCGAGGCGCTGCTCACATCGCTCGGTGTAGTACGCCCAACTCTTTGCGGTCACTCATTCGGTGGTCGCGTGTCTATACTCTACGCCTCGCGCAACGAGGTGGCACGTGTGGTGCTAACAGATGCTGCGGGTGTGAAGCCAAAGCGCTCACTAAACTACTACCGCAAGGTCTATACCTTCAAGCTCATGAAGGCTACCCTACCACTTCTCATCGGCAAGCAGAAAGCGGCTATGATAATAGAGCAGCGCCGCTCGAAGGGTGGTTCGTCGGACTACAACCGCGCAACGCCCATGATGCGTGCCATACTCTCGAAGTGCGTGAATGAGGACCTCTGCAAAATGATGCCTAAGGTCTCGGCGCCCGTATTGCTCTTCTGGGGCGATAAGGACACCGCAACACCAATCTCGGATGCCCACAAGATGGAGCGCTTGATGCCCAATGCGGGGTTGGTCGTGGCACAAGGTGCGGGACACTTCGCAATGTTGGAGCAGCCAGCACTATGGGAAGCATCGCTAAAGTCGTTTCTTAACATCGAGTAAGCTATGATGGTTGCAACACACATATTCTCAGTCGTTTGGCTCGTTTTCCTCTTCGCCACCATGCGCTACTCGGTGCAGATGTTCCAGCAGAACTCATACCGCGTGGAGCGCTACAACCGCTGGCTACGCTCTACGGGCGAGTGGTTCTCGCGTGCCAATATGGTCGCGCTACTCGGTGGTGTGGCACTAACGTTTGTACCCCATTGGGGCATGATGCTCGGCCTCGGGTTGTGGATGCTCATCATCGCCATTGCCGAGTTCTCGATACGCTATAAGATACCCATCGCATACACCATGCGCGTAAAGCGTCTTATGGCGACACGCTACATCGTGACATTTGCAATCGTGGCCCTCGTGCACATCTACGCACCACGCTACACGCTACTTGCGATGATGCTTATGGCGGTGGACTACTGGACAATCCTTGCCAACCTCATGAACAAGCCCATGGAGGCGGCAATAACGCGCTGGTACTACAACGACGCTAAGCGCATACTCCGCTCTATGCCCCACCTCACGATCATCGGCATCACGGGCAGCTTCGGCAAGACATCTACGAAGCACTTCCTCCACCGCATACTCTCGGAGCGCTACAA
>JAEZPN010000092.1 GCA_023413645.1 Bacteroidota bacterium | reverse complement strand
TTTGGCGCTATAAGGCAGACATCTACTGCCGCTAACAAAAATAAATGCGAATAGGTAGTACGCTTTAGTACAACCTATCCGCATTTTTTTTGCCGAGCGTTGTAGCTGCAGCCTTCTACCACCAAATTTAATTTCTTGTGATAAAGGGCCGTCTGCGGCCTCTCAATCCAAAGAGCGAATGGGAAATACATCAAGTATGTCCCATCCGCTCTTTCTCTTTATCGAGTCCACATACAACCCTTTCTGACAAGAAATTAGGATCGTGGTGCTAATCCGCGTTAGCGAGAGAGAGTTTAGAGAATTTTAAGGAATTTAGGGAGTTTAGAGAATTTAGCGCGCCCACCCTATATTCCTTAATCTCCTTAATCTCCCTATTCTCTTATAAACCTCTCCTCGCAATGACAGTGTTCAGAACAACATAAAAAAAAGAGGCTGCTGCCTTTGAGCAACAACCTCTTCATACTGCGAGAGTTAGCCCCGCGGCTTACTCCGTTTTGATATCCTTGTTCACATTCTTCGAACCTACCAATGCGTAGAAGAGCAAGTATGCGAGACCCGCAACGATAACCCAGTAGCTGGTCAAGTAGTTGCCTGTCCATGAGATGATACCCTCCTGGAGAAGAGGTAGTATGCCACCACCGCAAACCAACGCCATGAAGATGCCCGAAGCGCGCTCGGTGTACTTGCCCAAGCCCTCAGCTGCGAGGTTAAAGATGCCGCCCCACATAACCGATGTGCACAAACCGCATAGCACAAGCAATGCCGCATTGATGGGTACCTCTGCCAAACCGAAACCAGTGCTCTGGAATACGGGAAGGTTAACATTTATAGCAGGATTAATGAATATAGCAGAGGTTACAAGTACTATGCCGAGGCAAGATACTGCAGTAAGCATCTTTTTCGATGAGATTCGGGCGCCTAGCGCAGCACCCAAGAGACGACCAACGAGCATTAGCAACCAATATGTTGCAGCAACTGTACCTGCGATAGGGCCAGCAAATGCTTTATCTGCAGTGATTATAGTGTCGCCAGCCTTAAGCTCAGGTCCATCTTTTTCTATATCAATTACCTCAGTTATTACAGCCTTATTTGGTGCAGTGAGGTCTATGATTTTTTTGCCATCCTCGTCTACAACCTCAATTCTTGCGAGAACGTCGCCTTCTTTAACTTCGTACTTCTGCTTTACGAGTATCTCTTTAATTACACCGTCGTTCTCTGCTACAATCTCCTGCTTCTGCTCAAGGTGTACGTTCAACCATGACTGCAATACCTTGGGAATGCCGACCTCAACACCAACATATATAAAGATGCCGATAGCTCCCAATACAAAGTGGCGGAAAGACATGGGACCAATTTTCGAGTTGTCCTGTTTTGCCTTGCCAACATTTTCGTTCTCAGGTATTTTGGTGAATAGAATGACAATAAAGGCTACTGCAAAGATAATCAAGGCTGTAAACATCAAAGGATATACATCTGGGATTTCTGCCTTAACCATTGATGGAATAAGAATACCTACCAAGGCGATTACTGCTGTACCCATCAATGAGTTGAACGAACCGCCGAGCTGAAGTAGCTGGTTGCCGCGGTTACCACCGCCAGCGAGCTTATTAAGCATGGGGTTAACAACGATGTTAAGCATACACATCGAGACGCCCGCGATGAAGGCTCCGAGCAAGTATACGCTAAAGGCTATGCTTCCATTTAGTATGCCTGCAATTGCCTGTATACCGACACCGGTAAAGCCAACAGCTACGGCAGCCAATGCAGTGAATTTATAACCGCGCTTCTGGAGGAGGTTACCTGCTGGAATACCCATAAAAGCATATGCTATAAAGTTAGCAAATACGCCAAGTGTACCCATCCAGTCGAGGATATATTTGTCGAACTGATTCTTAAGTACATCACCCATGGGCGATGCGAGGTTGGTCACGAACGAGATCATTCCGAAAAGGAGAATCATCACGATAATGGCCAAGATGTTACCTTTCTTTTGTGTACTCATAGTTATTGTTTAGTTAGTTAATATTCAGTCTGTTGTGCTCCTATTTATCGCGCTCGGCAACGAAGGTGCAGAGGTCTAACAACGCCTTGCGGTAGGGCGTATCCTCATACTTCGATACAAGGTGCATTGCACGTGAGAGGTATGCCTGCATAGTCTCTGTTGCGCGCTCTATACCACCCTCGTTGTGCACCATGTTGTGAAGCGTGTCGAGTGCCTCGTTGTCCTTGTCACAACGCTCTATAAGCGCGATTATTGCCTTGCGCTCCTGCTCCGTTTTGCGCTCCATGACCTCGATGAGGGGGAGTGTTATCTTATGCTCGCGAAGGTCGTTGTTCACGGGTTTGCCGGTGTTGTTCGCGCGGTTGTAGTCGAGGATGTCGTCCTGAATCTGGAAGGCTATGCCGATTGCCTCGCCGAACTTACGCATGCGGTCAATGTCTTCGCGCTGTGCACCGAGTGACATGGCGCCAAGTGCTGCACATACACCAAGTAGACTTGCTGTCTTTTGGTAGATGATTGTGAAGTAGTCCTCACGTGTGGTGTCGAGGCTCTTAGCGTGCTGACTCTGAAGTACCTCGCCCTCACATAGTGCCGCCATTGCTGTGCCCACATACGACACGATGTCGTACTGCGCCGATGCCATGCCGATGGACATTGTGCGTGCGAGGATGTAGTCGCCGAGGATGATGGCGAGGTTCGACTGCCACTTAGCATTTACCGAGGGCTTGCCACGTCGCTCGTCTGCCGAGTCGAGAACATCGTCGTGGATGAGCGATGCTGTGTGTATCATCTCCATCATCAATGCCGCGAGGTATGTGCGTTTTGTGCAGTTGCGCTCGTCGGGGCGGTATGTTGCCGCTGTGCAGGTGAGTGCCGAGAGCATGGTGAGGATGGGGCGTATGCCCTTGCCACGCGACGATAGTGCATAGGTTAGCATCTCCTGTAGCATCTCGCCCTCTGCGTTGAAGTTGTCGGCAACGAACTTGTCGAAGGCTTCGAGGTCCGCACTGATAGGGCGGCGTATGTCGTCAATTGTAATCATACTAATATATGGTCAAAGTATTAGGCAAAGATAGTGATTTTTCTGTTAGCTTGCAACAATCATCAAATATTTCATCTATCAATCATTACATTCTTTAAAGCCGCGCCACATTGTAGAATATTTTTGTTATAAAAACTTGTAATATTTCTATTTATGTTTTATCTTTACGGGGGATTAGTAGTTTTTTTTAATTTCAATACTCTAATCTATAGTTTCTAGAACGTGCTACAATGTGAATCTTTTAAAAAATCATTTGTTATTATGAAACGAGCTATGTTATATTGTCTTGCAATTTGCTTGGCGTTAGCATCTTGTGAGAAGAAAATGGAGCCAAGTTGCTTGCCTCCTGGATGGAATAATAATCTATTTGCTTTTGCTATATTCGATTCGGAGGGCAACAATCTAACCATGCAGGATGATTTTAATCCTGAGGAACTTTTGCTGGAATATGAGGGTAAAATTTTTACTCCGAAGCAAGATGAGTTTCAAAGAGTGGATGATAGCAAACCAAATGATCCCGATTACTTCTATAACTCTATAATATTTGAAATGCTGCCACACTACGGAGGTGAGCCCGTGGCGTGGAGAGTTTGGGGACATTTATATTTGGGTGAGCCTGCTCGCTATATCATAAGATATAGGGGTAACGAGTGGGTTGTAGATTATCTGGCAGAGAAGAGAAAAGGTGATAAAGAGAATCCTAAAATGGAAGCCGTGGTGAATGGCGTTAAGATTGAGGAGGAAAATGTGTATAATTCGGATAAATCGGAATATAGAATTATATTTGTACTCCGCACAAAGTAGTGATATCTAGGATTTTTGGTAGAACAGGTGGGTGTGCCCGAGCTTTCGGTGCACGCCCATTTTATTTGTCAATTGCGTGTGATTTTTGTATTTACAATAATTTTTGCTAACTTTGTACGATATATTTTCATGTAATGAAACGAGAGATTTTTAACAAGATATTGGGCCTTGTTGCACCCTGGGTTGTGGGCATCGCTATCTTCTGGGTTGTGAGCGCGGTGTTCTTTGCCCCTCAGTTCGAGGGTAAGTCGCTGGGTCAGGGCGATATAGCGCAGTATTCGGGTATGTCGGCAGACATCCGCAACCACCGCGAGGCTACGGGCGAAGACCCACAGTGGACGGGCGGTATGTTCTCGGGTATGCCCGCATATCTTATCGATGTGGAGTATCCCACGCAGAATGTCAAGCAGTCGGCAAGTGGCGTAGCCAAACTCTTTGGCGACCCTATGAACATGATATTCTTCGCCATGATCTTTATGATGGTGGCGGTGGTGCTCATGGGAGTTAACCCCTGGATAGGCATAATCGCGGGTCTGGCATATGGTCTTTCGACCTACTTCTACCTAATCATCGACGCGGGACATATTACCAAGATGTGGGCACTTGTCTACGCGCCACCTTTGGTGGGTGCTGTGTGGTACACGCTACGTAAGAATGTGTGGGTGGGCTCGACCCTCGCAGCGCTATTTGGTTCGTTGGAGCTCGGTGCTAACCACCCGCAGATCACCTACTACTTCCTCTTTGCGTGTCTCGCTTTGTGGATTAGCGAGTTTGTATGCTCGATTGTGGCAAAGCGCTTCAAAGGTTTTATGCTCGGTACTGCTATGCTCGCTGTGGCGGCACTCTTGGCTGTAGGCTCTAACTTTGCCCCCTTATACTACACCCTCGAGCATAAGGACAGCACGTCGCGTGGTGGCTCTGAGGTAGTAGATGCAGAGGCTGCGCGCCAGGCGAAGATTGAGTACAACACCATGTGGAGCTACGGCAAGGCCGAGAGTTTCAATATGCTTGTACCCAACTACATGGGCTCAAGTTCGATGGATATCGACGACTCTGTTGAGGAGTATTTCAATAGCGATGCTACGCAGGATGCCATCTTTGATGCGGCTATGGATGATGTGGTGGCGATGTATCAGGAGTATGATCCCACCATCACCTACGATGACATTATGGCCTACGCTCAGACCGATGATCAGCTCTATGGCGATATCATGTGGGTCTACCAGAATAAGGCAAACGGTGTCTATGCTGCCTCGACAAATTATTGGGGTGATCAGCCCTTTACAGGTGGCCCTACATACCTCGGTGCTGTGGTTATCTTCCTCGCTATCGTGGGCATCGTGCTTGCACCTAACGCCTACCGTTGGTGGTTGTTGGCTGTGAGTCTCTTCGCTCTACTCTTGGCATGGGGTAGTAACTTTATGGGTTTCTACGAGGTTGTGTACGACCTGCTCCCAGGCTACGACAACTTCCGTACGGTCTCTATGGCCCTCGTAGTTTTGGAGTGGAGCATTCCCCTCTTTGCCGCTATCGCCTTGTGGCGTTTGATTAGTAGCGAGGTGACGTCAAAGATGAAGTATATCGCCCTTGGTGTGGCTGGTGGTGTGGTTGTGCTTTTCGTGATAATCATGGCTGCTATTGCCGACTATGGTATGCCCGCATTTACCGAGGCATTCGGCGACGCATATTGGGTTGAGCAACTTAAGCGCATTGTTGAGGATGTGCGTGTTGAGGCCTTTACGATGGATGCTCTACGCTCGCTCGTCTATGTCGCTGTTACTGCGGGCGTTATTGTAGCATATATCGTTTTGTCTAAGCGCTTTAGCGGTAAGAATACCATTGTTGCGCTCGCAACGTTGGGCGTTGTTGCCCTTCTCGTTGTTGTAGACCTTGGAGGTGTTGACAAGCGTTATATCAACGCTGATAAGTGGAGCAGTGCTGCCCCCACAGAGGTTATGGCGACAAAGGCTGATAACACCATTTTGAGAGATAAGGAGCTTGGCTTTCGTGTCTACGATGAGGATAGCCGAGGTAGTGCTCGTGCTGCGAATTTCCACCGCTCGGTAGATGGCTACCATGGTGCTAAGTTGCAGCGTTATGACGATGTGCTTCAGAAGTATATATACGCTACCGACACCGAGATTTTGGCTATGCTAAACACGAAGTATATCATCTCGGGTGCTCAGGCACACGAGACCTACTCGTTTGGCCCAGCATGGTTCGTAAGCATGGTTGAGGGTGTTAAGAGCCCTGCCGAGGAGCTTGACAAGATTGGTAGGGTAGACCTTGCCACTACGGCCGTGGTTAGCGAGGATGTCGAGGGTTTGGAGGAGTGGTATGACGCTTCGGGAGCTATCGAATTGGTGGAGTATGCCCCCAACTACCTCAAATATGAGTATGTAGCCCCCGCAGAGTCGTTGTGTGTATTCTCCGAGATATACTATCCTAATGGCTGGACTGCCTATGTTGACGGCAAGGAGGCTGACTACTTCTCGGTTAACTACATCCTTCGCGGTATGGTTCTTCCCGAGGGCGAGCACACCGTAGAGTGGCGCTTCAAAGCCCCACATTGGACGTTGGTAAACACCATCACTGGCATCGCCTCATGGTTTATAATTTTGTCGTTGACTGCGGTTATAACATTGATTATTATTAGATTAATTAGAAATAAAGCATAATAGGAAAATATATGACTGAGGGAAAAGATAAGCGTTTGAGTCGCAAGGTGCGTCGCTCATATACCATATCGACCATTAGCATCGCGCTGGTATTATTCATGCTCGGCGTTGTTAGCTATGTCACCTTCACTGCGCTCACCGCTGCCCGTGACTTGCAGACTGGCGTCGTGGTGTCGGTGGAGGTTGCCGACGACCTTACGGAGGAGCAGAGTGCCGCTATTATGGAGGGCATCGAGGCTACGGCTATGAGCATCGACGTGCGCTATATGACTAAGGATGAGAAGTTTGAGGACGAATCCTTTCGCGAGCAGTTTGAGGTCGATCTCGACTTGTTGCTCGGCGAAAATCCATTGCGCGATAGCTATGAGGTCACCATTGGCGAGAAGCATGCCGACGGAGCGTCGCTCGATAGCTTCGTTGCTGCTGTTGAGGCTATCGAGGGTGTGGAGTATATTGCCGTGCCACCAGTAGATGTGGTGGAGAACATGCACAGCACGCTGTCGTATGTTACCATCGGCCTTGTGGTATTCTTGGTTGTGTTGCTCATCCTCTCGCTGTTGCTCTTGAACAACACCATACGCCTCGCGATATACTCTAAGCGCTACCTTATCAACACCATGAAGCTCGTGGGTGCCACAAAGTGGTATATCATGCGCCCATTGTTGATTAGTGCCTTGAAGCAGGGCATCATCGCCGGTGTTGTCGCGGCTGTGATGGTTGTTGGCGTAGTCTATGGCGTAAATAGCTATACCCCCGAGGGTCTTATGCTGCTCGACTATAAGGAGGTGGGCATTATCGCAGGCGCACTCTTGGCTGTCGGTATCCTTATCACTGTGCTCTTTAGTGCCTTTGCGGTCAACAAGTTCGTTAACATGAAGTCGAATAACATATACTTATACTAATATGATAGAGAATAAGCAGGACGGCAATAAGAAGCCTATGCCCTTTAACGCTAAGAACTACGCCCTTATGGGTGCTGGTCTTCTGGTTGTAGTTGTGGGATTTATCCTTATGTCGGGTGGTGGCGACCACACTGTTACTCAGTTCGATGAGTCGATATACTCTGTGCGCCGCATCACCATTGCCCCCATCATGGTACTCTTGGGCTTTGTAACCGTGGCTTTGGGCATCATGCTTCGCTTCAATAGGTCTAACAAAGATGAGAAGTAGGACGTATGGAGGGTATGTCTATTTTCGAGTCGATAATCTTGGGTGCAGTGCAGGGACTTACGGAGTTTCTGCCTGTGTCGAGTAGTGGCCACTTGCAGCTAGCTAAGGAGCTCCTCGGCGTAGAGTTGGAAGAAAACCTCGCCTTTGATGTTGTGCTCCATGCCGCTACGGTGTTGAGTACTATCGTTGTGTTGTGGCGTGAGATTGTGGGTGTAGGTAGGGGTCTTTTTACTCGCGGCATGAACGAAGAGAAGGCTTATATTTTGAAACTCATCATATCTATGATACCTATCGGTATTGTGGGCTTTACGCTTAAGGATCAGATAGATGCGGTGCTTGCTTCGAACTATGTTATGGTAGTTGTGGGTGCGATGCTTTTGGTTACCGCTACGCTCTTGGCATTCGCATACTACGCTAAGCCACGCCAGAAGGAGTCGATCTCCTATCGCGATGCCCTAATTATAGGTGTGGCACAGGCTGTGGCGGCAACTCCTGGTCTCTCACGTTCGGGTAGCACCATAGCTACGGGCCTGCTCTTGGGCAACCGCAAAGATGTCGTTGCAACATTCTCGTTCCTTATGGTCTTGGCACCTATCATGGGTGAGACACTGCTACATATTATAGATGATGGCTTTGCTATTGCGGGCATCTCTACTATATCGCTCGTTGCAGGTTTTGTGACAGCCTTCGTTGTGGGCTGCCTCGCTTGTCGCTTTATGATTGATATGGTGAAGCGTGGCAAACTTATTTGGTTTGCTATCTACTGTGCTGTGGTGGGCATGGTAGCTATAGGTTCGTATATATTCTAAATAATAAATAGTAGTAAATGGAGGAGTTTACATTACGTGGGGTTGAGTTCCCAGAGGGCTATGTCGCTGTTATTGATAAGCCTTATGAGTGGACAAGTGCCGATGTTGTGCGTAAGATAAAGTTTCAGTTGCGCAAGTGTGGTTACCCCAAGATTAAGATAGGTCATGCTGGTACGCTCGACCCTTTGGCTACGGGTATTTTGCTCGTATGTATAGGTCGTGCTACGAAGCAGGTTGAGGCGCTTCAGGCCGAGGAGAAGGAGTATGTTGCAGAGCTTATGCTCGGCGCAACAACGCCCAGTGGCGATATGGAGCACGAGGTAGATAACACCTACCCCACAGAGCATATCACACGCGAGATGGTTGAGGAGGCTCTCAAGAGCCTTACGGGTGAGCGCGAGCAGTTGCCCCCACTCTATTCTGCAAAAAAGGTGCAGGGTGTGCGTGCCTATGAGTTTGCGCGTGCTGGTGAGGAGATTGAGCTTAAGAAGGCTCTTATCAACATCTACGAGATGGAGTTGTTGGAGTACGATATGCCACGTATAAAGATTCGTGTTCGCTGTAGTAAGGGCACCTACATCCGCTCGTTGGCATTCGAGATTGGCGAGGCACTCAATAGTGGCGCTTACCTAACATCATTGCGTCGCACACGCAGTGGTGGTTTTACCGTCGAAAAGTCGCACACACTGGACGATTTTATGGAAAAGTTGCGTGAGTGTGAAACAAAATAGAAGATTTTGCGTATATTACTTGATTATTACACGCTTTTTTTGAAAGAAATATGAAGTTATCGCAGTATGGTTACGACTTTTCGCAGGATATGATAGCACAGTATCCTACGATAAATCGTGACGATGCACGCCTAATGGTGTTGCATCGCTCGACAGGCGAGATTGAGCATCGCACATTCAAGGATATTATCGAGTATTTCGACGAGAAGGATATGTTCGTGTTTAACAACACGAAGGTATTCCCCGCACGTCTGCAGGGTTGCAAGGAGAAGACAGGTGCCGACATCGAGATCTTCTTGCTCCGTGAGCTCAACCGTGAGTTGCGCTTGTGGGATGTATTGGTAGACCCCGCACGAAAGATTCGTATCGGCAACAAGCTCTACTTCGGTGATGATGAGCTTATGGGTGCCGAGGTTATTGATAACACCACTTCGCGTGGTCGTACCCTCCGCTTCTTGTTCGATGGTTCGTACGAGGAGTTCAAGGAGGCGCTCTACGCTATGGGTGAGACACCACTTCCACGTTGGGTGCGCGCAAATGTAGTGCCCGAGGATGAGGAGTGGTATCAGACTATCTATGCTGAGCATGAGGGCGCCGTAGCTGCTCCCACAGCGGGTCTTCATTTCTCGAAGCACCTCATGAAGCGCATGGAGATTAAGGGTATCGACAAGGCCTTCCTCACGCTCCACGTGGGCTTGGGTAACTTCCGCACTGTCGATGTTGAGGATTTGTCAAAGCATAAGATGGATTCTGAGCAGTTCTTCATCAACGAGGAGACCGCCAACGTCATCAACACTGCGAAGCGTGAGGGTCATAAGGTTGTAGCTATCGGCACAACCGTTATGCGTGCTATGGAGACAGCCGTATCTGTTGGTGGCATGCTTAAGCCCATGGATGGTTGGACAAACAAGTTCATCTTCCACCCCTATCAGTTCACAGCGGCAGATGCCTTTGTATCGAACTTCCACCTCCCATACTCAACACAGTTGATGATGGTTGCAGCATTCGGTGGCTACGATATCATCATGAATGCCTACAAGGTAGCTAAGGAGGAGGGTTATCGCTTCGGTACATATGGTGATGCGATGTTGATTTTGTAGTAATAGAGTAGATTATGGCAACAAATAAGATATTGTATGTGTGCCAGGAGATTTCTCCCTATTTGCCCGAGAATGAGCTCTCGAAGCTCAGTATCGAGATGGCACGTCAGATGCAGGAGCGTGGCGCAGAGGTGCGTACGTTCATGCCTCGCTATGGTTGCATCAATGAGCGTCGTAACCAGCTCCACGAGGTGATTCGCCTCTCTGGTATGAACCTCATTATCAACGATAACGACCACCAGCTAATTATCAAGGTGGCCTCTATCCCTGCTGCGCGCATACAGATTTACTTTATCGATAACGACGACTACTTCTCACGTCGCGCAATCTTGCACGATGAGGAGGGCAAGATGTTTGAGGATAACGACGATCGTGCGATATTCTTCGCTCGCGGTATGCTCGAGACTGTCAAGAAGTTGCGTTGGTCTCCAACCATTGTACACTGCCACGGCTGGTTCTCGGCTGTTGTGCCCATGTATTTGAAGCATGTGTTGTACGACGACCCCTTGTTCCGCGATGTGAAGATTGTGTTGTCGTTGGGTGCCGACAAGTTCGAGGGCACACTCGCTGCCGACTTCAAGCAGAAACTCGAGGGCGAGGGTGTCATGGAGAGCAAAATGTCTATTTTGGAGGAGCCCACGTACGAAAACCTATATCGCTACGTTATAGATTATGCCGATGGTATAATTGTTACCTCGGCAGATGCAGACCCCACAGTTTTGGAGTATGCACGCACTACAGGCAAGAAGATTTTGGAGTATGCCGAGGGCGATACTAAGGAGATCTTCGATAACTACAAAAAATTCTATGATGAGTTGTAAAAGGTTGATAGTCTCTGTGTTGGCGTGTGTGGTTATGGCCGTTATGGCTGTTAGCTGCACCACCGAGGTAGACTATACCTTGGGCTCGGAATTCGTGCCCACAAAGCAAAATATGGAGCTTAAGCGCCGTGTCTACCGCACTGGTCAGTGGACGGAGGGTGAGAACTCGGAGAGTTGTCAGCTTCTGCAGACACGTCTCTACCAGACAGACTCTATCGCTTCGTCAAACTTAGAGTTGGCATACTTCGGTGCGGAGCGTAGCGATATCTATGGTGAGCGTCGTGCGGGCTTCATGACACAGATGATCTTCGGTGTTACACTCGGCGAGGAGCGTGGCTGGGGATACCGTCCCATCTTCGACTCTATGGTCTTGGCACTCTACGTTCAGGACTTCCATGGCGATACACTCAAGCCTCGCAAGTTCAATGTCTACGAGATAACCTCGAACGACTATATCGCGAGTGCGAAAGATAAGAAGGATTCTACCTTCTATATCAACTTCGATCCTACGCCCTATGTCGCTGACGAACCTATCTTCACGTTCGAGTACCCCGACTACACTAAGGGACTCTACGTGGGTGACATGGAGAAGCCTCATAGCGCACGTGTAACACTAAAACGCACAGCGGCAACACGCGAGTATATCTCACGCCTGATGTTTACGTCAGACGAGGAACTCTCTGCGAATGGTGGCTTTGCCTACGATAACGACGGCCTCTATGTTGCTGGTAATGAGGCTAAGTTCATCGAGAAGGTGCGCGGCGTATATATCGAGCCCGCCGAGGAGATCGAGGGCGAGGGTGCTATGTTTGCTACCAATTTGGAGAATTCGGCTCTCATCCTCTATGCGCGTAGTCGTTACGAGGAGGACCCCACCATTATCCGTGATACCGCACAGATGGTCTACAACTTCTACATCGACCCTGCGGAGCGCGATTTGGAGGTTGGCAACGTCTCAATCAACCGCGTGTCGCACGACTTTGCTGGCTCTATGGTTGCAGATGTTGAGAATAACCCCGAAGTGCGTGTAGGTTATGTAGATGGCATGGGTGGTGTCGTTACTGAGATATGGTTCAGCGACGAGTTTATCCAGTCGTTGGCAGATATTGCGCTCAGCGAGAAGAATGCAAAGGTCTCAGTGAATCAGGCGCGCCTCATGATATACCTCGAGGGCGCAGGTTACGACTACCTCAATATCGACCCTATCAAGATGGGTGAGATGATGAATAGCTCTATGGACCGCATGGGTCTATATACGGCATATGGTGCATCGTTGATTGGTATCACCGACTACCCATATAGCTACGATTCGTCATACAGCCTTGAGTATGGTGGTTACCTCAACCGCTCGTTGGCAGCCTACACCATGGATATCTCAACACATATCCAGTCGTTGATGATGGCGGCACAGGATAATGTCGATGAGAGTGGCAAAGTGAAGCTCGAGAAGTTTGAGGAGGGATATGAACCCGAGAGCGAGTCGTTGGTAAGTTTACGCCGCATGTACTTGGGTCCCGAGGCAGCCAACTGCTTCGGCTTCAACCGCCAGGCGGTGTATGGTGGCGACTATGGCACCGAGAGCGAGACTACAGCACCTATCACATTGGATTTGACATATACCATTGTAAGATAGGTAGTTAACACTTGAAAGAATGAGATTTAGCAAACCTATGTGCCGCTACATAGGTTTTGCTGTTTGAAATAAAGTTAAGAAGAGTGATGGAGAATTTGGTTATTGTAGAGTCTCCCGCAAAGGCGAAGACTATCGAGAAGTTCCTCGGCAAGGACTTCAAAGTAAAGTCGAGCTTTGGACATATCCGCGACTTGGCGAAGAAGGGACTCGGTATAAACCTCGATAAAGATTTTGAACCCATTTACGAGATACCAGAGGATAAGCGCAAGGTTGTAGACGAGCTTTCGCGCATGGCACGTGAGGCAAAGACCGTGTGGTTGGCATCCGATGAGGACCGCGAGGGAGAGGCTATTGCATGGCACTTGGCAAAGGTCTTGGATTTGCCCATAGACCGCACTAAGCGTATCGTCTTCCATGAGATTACGCAGCGTGCTATCCTCGATGCTATCGAGAACCCTCGCACCATCGACCTTAACCTTGTAAATGCGCAGCAGGCACGCCGCGTGTTGGACCGTTTGGTAGGTTTCGAACTCTCTCCCGTATTGTGGAAGAAGGTGCGTCCCGCACTCTCTGCAGGCCGTGTTCAGAGTGTCGCTGTGCGCTTGATTGTTGAGCGTGAACGCGATATCATCAACTTTAAACCCGTTGCGCAGTTCCGCGTTGTGGGTCAGTTCTACGCCGCTGAGGACCAGGAGAAGACTCTCTTCAAGGCTACCTTGTCGCAGGGCTTCGACACACGTGACGAGGCTGAGCAGTTCCTCAAGGAGTGCATCGGTGAGCACTTCACCGTATCTAAGGCCGAGGAGAAGCCCGTGCAGCGCTATGCAGCACCTCCCTTCACCACCTCTACATTGCAGCAGGAGGCTGGTCGTAAGCTCGGTATGAGTGTGTCGCAGACAATGTCCGTAGCACAGAAACTCTACGAGCAGGGTCTCATTACCTATATGCGTACCGACTCTGTGAACCTATCGCAGATGGCTATCTCGCAGTGCAAGAATGAGATTACACGCCTCTTTGGTGCTAAGTATTCATACCCCCACAACTTCAAGACGAAGTCTAAGGGTGCGCAGGAGGCACACGAGGCTATCCGCCCATCATATATCGAGCGTCACGAGATTGAGGGTACCGCGGCAGAGAAGCGCCTCTACGACCTTATCTGGAAGCGTACCGTAGCCTCGCAGATGGTACCTGCGGAGCTCGACCGCACACAGATTGTTATCGACCTCTCGAAGCGTTCCGAGCAGTTCATCTCACAGGGTGAGGTTGTCCGCTTCGACGGTTTCATGCGCCTCTACTCTGAGAGCGTGGATGAGGATGCACAGCAGGAGGGCGAGGGTGGTATCTTGCCAAAGATGCAGGTTGGCGATAGCGTCATCGCTACCACTATCACCGCATCTGAGCGCTACACACAGGCCCCTGCACGCTACAATGAGGCGGCACTCGTAAAGCGCCTCGAGGAGCTTGGCATTGGCCGACCCTCAACATACGCTCCTACCATCACCACAATCATCAACCGCGGCTATGTCGTGAAGCAGAACCGCGATGGCCAGAAGCGCCAGATTGTGCAGCTCACACTCTCGGGTGAGAAGATCTCGGAGAAGCTTGTAACGGAGAGCTATGGTCGCGAAAAGAGCCGCCTTGCTCCCACAGATATAGGCATGATTGTAAACGACTACCTCGAGTCGCAGTTTAAGTCTATCATCGACTACCACTTCACTGCGAATGTCGAGAAGGAGTTTGACCGCGTTGCCGACGGCGAGATTACCTGGACGTCTATGATTTGTGACTTCTACAGTCCTTTCCATCAGCTTGTGGATGCGGCCGTAGGTACGCAGATTGAGCGAGGCTCGCAGTCTGTACGTGTCTTGGGCGTAGACCCCAAGACAGGTCTTACCGTCAAGGCCCGCATTGGTCGCTATGGCCCCATGGTGGAGCTCGAGAGCCCCGATGGCGAGAAGGGACAGTTTGCATCCTTGAAGAAGGGACAGCTCATTGAGTCTATCACTTTGGAGGAGGCATTGGAACTCTTCGCACTTCCCCGCAACCTCGGCAACTACGAGGGTGAGGCCCTCATGGTGGGCTTGGGTAAGTTTGGCCCCTACGTGCGCCACGGCAAGAGCTTCGCATCGTTGACAAAGACCGACGACCCCTATACCATCACTTACGAGCGTGCTGTAGAGCTTTTGCAGGAGAGCATTGCTAAACAGCGCGCAGCATCGGAGCCCATCCGCACCTTCACTGAGGATGCCGCAATGGTGATCAAGAGTGGTCAGTATGGTCCATACATCGCATATAATGGCAAAAACTACCGCATCCCCCGTGGTTCTAAGGTTGAGACCCTCACTTATACCGATTGCCAGCGCATAGTAGCAAAGACAAAGAGATAATATGTGTGGCAGGAGGGCGTAGGCGTAGGCTGAGCTCCACACCCCACATCATTGAGGTATGAGATAAGAGTATAGAAAAATAAATATTTACCTTAAAACTAGTTTTATTATGAAGAAAATCTTTGGTTTGGCACTCGGCCTTATCATGGCTACAGGTGCTATGGCTCAGGAGTTTACTCCCGAGTTCACAGTAGTGAAGGAGAACCCTATCACTAGCATCAAGAATCAGAACCAGGCAGGTACTTGCTGGTGCTACTCATCATTGGCATTCATCGAGTCAGAGCTTTTGCGTATGGGCAAGGGTGAGTACGACTTCTCGGAGATGTTTATCGTACACAACACCTACCTCGAGCGTGCTGAGAAGGCTGTTCGCACTCACGGCGACGTATCTTTCGCACAGGGTGGTTCATTCTACGATGTAATCTACGGTATGGAGGCTTTCGGTCTCGTTCCCGAGGCAGAGATGCGTCCAGGTGTTATGTACGGCATGGAGCTCAGCAACCACAATGAGCTTTCAGCTGTTAGCGACGCTGTTGTAGCTGCTATCGCTAAGGGCAACCACCGCAGCTTGCAGGTAAGCCCTGAGGGCGAGATGTTGTGGAAGAAGTCTATCGAGGCTATCCACGATATCTACCTCGGCGAGCGTCCCGAGTCATTCACATATGAGGGTGTAGAGTACACTCCTAAGTCATTCTACGAGTCTTTGGGTTTGAACGCTGAGGACTATGTATCTTTGACTTCTTACACTCACCACCCCTTCTACACATCATTCGCTATCGAGATTCCCGATAACTGGCGTTGGGCTCAGTCATACAACCTTCCTATCGATGAGTTGATGGAGGTGTTTGACAACGCTATCATGGAGGGTTACACTATCGCTTGGGGTAGCGACGTAAGCGAGAAGGGCTTCACTCGCATGGGTACAGCCGTTCTTCCTGACGACTCTAAGGGTGCAGATCTCCAGGGTTCTGATATGGCTAAGTGGCTCAACCTCACCGAGGAGGAGAAGAAGAATACTCCTATGCCTTCATCACAGAAGTGGTGCACACAGGAGGAGCGTCAGCGTGCTTACGACAACTGGGAGACTACTGACGACCACGGTATGCAGATCTACGGTATCGCAAAGGATCAGAACGGCACTGAGTACTACATGGTTAAGAACTCATGGGGCGAGGCTGGTACTTACAAGGGTTTGTGGTATGTAACAAAGGCATTTGCTCGTTACAAGACTATGAACATCATCGTTCACAAGAACGCTATTCCTAAGGATATTCGCAAGAAGCTTAACATTAAGTAAGCATTTTCGATTATAAGGCAGACATCTACTGCCGCTAACAAAAAGTGCCGTTAATGGAACGTACGTCGAGTACTACCCATTGACGGCACTTTTTGCCGTTCTTGTTGGTGTGGATTACATTTTTGTAACCTGGGGTGTGGGTATTTAAGTATAGGGGAAGGTGCGCCCACCACATCACAACGCGGGTATTGCTAATATCCTAAATATCACTTATATCCCTCCAAATCTATTTGCAATTACAAGAAAATTTATTATCTTTGCTTTAAAATAAACACAAAGACCCGAACTATGGAACTTAAACCAGGAACCGTCCTTCAGGGTGGTAAATACGAAATTCGCAATACTCTTGGCAGTGGTGGCTTCTGTATTACCTATCTTGCCGAGCACCATATGCTGAATAAGTTGGTGTGTATCAAGGAGTTCTTCCCACGCGACTACTACAATCGCGACGATAACTCGTGTAGCATATCTCTTGGTTCGCAGGGTAGTGCTAAGTTGATGGATGTATATCGCAATAAGTTTATCAAGGAGGCACGCACCATTGCACGCCTCCAGCATAACAACGTTATCTCTATCCACGACGTCTTCGAGGAGAACAACACTGCATACTACGTTATGGAGTATATCGAGGGTGACACCCTTGCTGGTCTTGTAAAACGTCAGGGTCCCATGGATGCTGACACAGCTAAGGACTTCATCTTTAACGTTGCTGGTGCGTTGTCATACATCCACGGCAACAATCTCCTTCACCTCGACGTGAAGCCTGCAAATGTCATGGTGCGCAAATCTGACAACCGCGTAGTGCTTATCGACTTCGGTCTCGCTAAGCAGTACGATAGCGAGGGTAACCAGACCAGTATAACGCCCATTGGCATCAGTCAGGGTTATACTCCCCCCGAGCAGTATGAGGATGGCGCAGGTGCGACCTTTACTCCCGCAACCGATGTCTACGCTCTCGGTGCTACGCTCTACTATATCTCTACTGGCAAGGTGCCACCCTCAACAAGTGCTGTGATGGATGGTTCTCTCCCCGGTTTGGTGCAGAACCTAGCACCCGATATTCAGCGTGCTATCTTGAGCTCTATGCAGCCTTCACGCCGCAACCGTACAGATAGCATCAAGGCCTTTATGTCGCTCTTCGACGCTAACACTATTATCCCTCCTGTTCAGCCTGTTCAGCCTGTTCAGCCTGTTCAACCTGTTCAACCTGTTCAACCTGTTCAGCCCGTTCATCCCGTGCGTAAAAGTGGGCAGTCTAAGCGCCCCGAGAGCTTGCGTCCAAGCAATGGTTTGGCACTCGCGATTGTTGCTATGGCAATGTGTACGCTTCCCTTTGGTCTTGTAGCACTTTTGCGTGCATTGAAGGTGAACAAGTATTGGGATGCAGGTCTATACAGCGAGTCTGAGGAGTACGCAGCATCAGCTAAGCGTTGGGCAATTGCCGGCATTATAGTCGGTGGTATCTTCTGCATAATATATTTTATCATTATGGCAAGTGATATCTTCTATAGTGATCCTTACTATGATGACTATTACTACGATGACTATTACTACGACGACTACGACTATTACTATTAATCAATAACTTAAAATCTACAGATTATGGAGAACAATCAGATTCAGAGACCAAACAACAACTTGGTTTTGAGCATCATTGGTACAGTTTTGTTCTGGCCTATCAGCCTTTGGGGTCTTCTTAAGGCAGTTAAGGTAAACAAGCTTTGGGATAATGGTAATCAGCAGGAGGCTATCGAGGCTGCTAACTCAGCACGTAAGTTGGGTATCGCAGGTATCATCGTGGGCGGTGTTTTCTTCATTATCGGTATTATCATCAATGTAGCATTAATATCTACTGCTACTGATTATGATGACTACTACTACGAGGACTACTACGACTATTACGATGACGATGATTACGACTATTACTATTAATCAATAACTTAAAATCTGCCCACTATGGAATACAACCAGAGCCCAGCAAGACCTGACAACTATCTTGCTTTTGCGATTGTGAGCGCAATTCTATTCTTCCCACCTACTGGTATTGTAGCCATTGTAAAGGCTGCGCAGGTAGATTCTCTTTACAATCGGGGTATGTATGAGGAGGCTGAGGCTATGTCACGTTCTGCACGAAAGCTCGCTCGTATCTCGATGTTTGTAGGTATCGGCATAATAGCATTTTATATCCTATTCTATGCTATAATTTTTGCATCTTTGTAATGTTGTAATGATGCCATAAAGATAATGAAACCGAAAGGGACATTTTGGTATTATCACTCTATAAATCAACTAATAACCTTAAAACTTTACACACTATGGAGAACAATCAGAATGCGCAGCTTCAGAAACCCGAAAATAACTTGCCATTGGCTATCGTAGGTACAGCTTTGTTTTGGCCAGTAGGTCTTTGGGGTCTTCTTAAGGCAGTTAAGGTAAACAAGCTTTGGGATAATGGTAATCAGCAGGAGGCTATCGAGGCTGCTAACTCAGCTCGTAAGTTGGGTCTCATTGGTACTATTGTCGGTGGTGTTCTCGACTTTTTGTTTTTCTTGTGTCTCTAATCTTATAGGTCACAATAAATGGTGCGCAAACAGCAATGTCTGCGCACCTAATTTATTTAAGGTTTATGGAGAGGGATTCACGAAGGACTTTGGTATGGGTGGTGCTGGCAATTGTCGTTGTCACCATCGCTATACCCCTATACTTCTACTTCGACCCTGCACACTCATATCTCGCTCCAAAATGTCTATTCCACTTTCTCACGGGCTTAGACTGCCCCTCGTGTGGCAACCAGCGTGCGCTACACGCCCTGCTAAATGGTGAGGTGTGGCTCTCGTTTCGCTATAATCCCTTTATGTGGTTGTGCGCCC
Organism: Bacteroidota bacterium; assembly: GCA_023413645.1. Taxonomy (GTDB): domain Bacteria; phylum Bacteroidota; class Bacteroidia; order Bacteroidales; family Rikenellaceae; genus Alistipes. Next base: position 11,477 of record JAEZPN010000092.1, on the reverse strand, counting down.
CCTATTTCCTTCTTGTCATTATCTCGGCGCTCATCAAAACGCCACGCATGCAGCGTCTCTTTGGCCTACTCTCATCCAATAAGGTGATTATAACCTTCCTTGTTTTCTACTGCCTTTGGTGGGTCGTTCGCAACCTCCCCTTCTGGCACAACCTTGTCGACCTGCCTCGTTAGTCGCGGTAGTTGTATAGCTGGTCGCGTAGGCGTGGCGTGAATCCGGCACGGCGTATCGTTGCCTGCATAGCCTCGCGGTCGAAGCGTGTCGTAGCACCTGCCGACGACACCACATTCTCCTCAATCATTATTGAACCCATGTCGTTTGCACCACTCTTAAGTGCAATCTCTGCCACCTCCTTGCCAACGGTTAGCCACGAAGCCTGGATGTTGGTAATGTTGTGCAGTATGATGCGGCTCATGGCTATAATGCGCAAGTACTCCGTAGCTGAGAATGGTGGTGCAATACCCTCACGCTCAAGCTGTGTGCCCTTGGGGCAGAATACCCAGGGTATGAAGGCTGTAAATCCGCGTGATTCAGCGGGTTTCGCTGCCTGAAGATCGCGTATGGTGATAAGGTGGTCAACTCTCTGGTGGGGTGTCTCGACGTGACCATACATCATGGTTGCTGTAGATGGTATGCCCATCTTGTGTGCCTCGTGCATAACGCGCACCCAGTCGCGTGCCGAGGGCTTCGCGGGTGAAATACGCTTGCGCACTTCGTCTGAGAGTATCTCTGCGCCCGCACCAGGAAGCGTGTCGAGGCCCGCAGCACGTAGTCGCTCCAAGGTCTCCACCGTGGTTATGCCGCTGAGCGTGGCGATATGTGCCACCTCGGGTGCTCCGAGGGCGTTGAGACGAAGGGTGGGGTACTCCTTCTTTATCTGACTAAATAGCGTCTCATAGAACTCGATGCCGAGCTTGGGGTGCATGCCACCCTGAAGCAATAGCTGATCAGCTCCCAAGGCGAGTGCTTCGTCAATTTTTTGACGATACTCTGCCATCGTTGTAATATAGGCCTTCTCGGTCTCGTGGGGCTTGCAGTGGAAGTTGCAGAAGCGACATCCCGACTTACACACGTTTGTAATGTTGACGTTGCGGTCTATCTGCCACGTCACTACCGAGGGATCCTTAACGGCGCTCTTACGCAATGTGTCTGCTACGTCACAGAGTAGCTGTAGTGGCGCCTCATCGTAGAGGGTATATGCCTCGCTACGCGATAGCGGCTCACGCTCCAAGGCGCGCTCTATAATCGAATCTATTGACATTTTTACTCTTATCTCTTGTTTAGCAATAACTTAAAGTCGAGTGTGCGGCGGTTCATATCAACGCTCTTAACACGCACACGCACGGGCGAACCCAACGTAAGGCGTATGCCCGACGAGCGACCTACGATCTCGTAGCGCGCCTCATCGAAGCGGTAGTAGTCGTTGTCGTCGATGTCGCGTAGGAATGCCATGCCCTCGACGTGTGTATCGTTGAGTTCGACATATACGCCCCAGTCAGTCATGCCCGATACCACACCGTCAAATTCCTCGCCGATGCGGTCGCGCATAAACTCCGCCATCTTATACTTGATGCTTGCGCGCTCTGCCTCCGATGCCACAATCTCGCGCTCGGTAGAGTGTACGCACAACTCCTCCAACTTCTTCTTATCTGCGCGCTTCTCGCCCGCTAGGTATGCTGCCAAGAGGCGATGCACCATCATATCGGGGTAGCGGCGGATGGGCGATGTGAAGTGTGTGTAGTAGGGGAAGGCGAGACCATAGTGACCGATGTTGTCGGTGGTATATACCGCCTTTGCCATGCTTCGTACGGCGAGTGTAGTGATGGCATTCTGCTCGGCACTGCCCGCAATCGTATTGAGCAGTTTGTTCATCTCCTTGGCTACTGCGCGACCCTTCTGTGCCTTGAAGTAGTGACCAAAGCGAAGGGCGAAGTCGCGGAAGCGCTCGAGTTTATCCTCCGAGGGTTCGTCGTGCACACGAAAGACCATGGGGCGTGGCACACGGCGACCATTCGAGATGCGGTGTGCGCAATACTCCGCCACACGGCGGTTAGCAAGGAGCATAAACTCCTCGATAAGCTGGTTTGCCTCCTTCTGCACCTTGGTATATACACCCACGGGGCGACCCTTCTCGTCGAGGTGGAAGCGCACCTCGTCGCGTGCAAAGGCTATTGCGCCATGCTTAAAGCGGTCGTTACGCAGCTTCTGCGCAAGGGTATTGAGTGTGAGTATCTCCTCTTTGTAGTCGCCCTCGCCCGTCTCGATGACCTGCTGTGCCTCCTCGTATGCAAAGCGGCGGTCGGAGTGTATGACGGTGCGTCCGAGCCACTCGTCCTGAATCTCGGCATTCTCGTTGATGGTGAATACTGCCGAGAAGCAGAGCTTATCTTCGTGGGGGCGTAGCGAGCATAGGTCGTTACACAAGCGCTCGGGGAGCATAGGCACGGTGCGGTCCACCAAATATACAGATGTGGCACGCTCCACAGCTTCGTTATCCACCACCGAACCAGGTGTTACATAGTGCGTTACATCGGCGATGTGCACACCCACCTCCCAGAGACCGTCGCTGAGGCGCACAATAGAGAGTGCATCGTCGAAGTCCTTGGCATCTGCGGGGTCGATAGTGAATGTTGTGCGGTCGCGCATATCGCGGCGACGTGCTATCTCCTCTTTGGTTATTGTGCCGTCAATGCGGTTTGCTGCTGCAATGACCTCCTTCTCGAAGTGGTAGGGTAGGTCGAACTCTGCAAGTATGGCGTGCATCTCGGTATCGTTCTCGCCCGCCTTGCCGAGGCGCTCTATAAGTTCACCCTCGGGAAGACGCTCGCCCTCCTCCCATGCTACGATGCGCACCGCAACCTTATCGCCCGTCTCCACCTGTGGATAGGGCTTGCGGGGTAGGCGTATGTCGACACCCACGCGGCGTGAGTCTGTCGTAACGAAGATGTTGTTTGTCGTAACCTCCGCCGTGCCAATATAGGGCTGACGGCTGCGCTCAACGACCTCGGTGATGGTGCCCTCAAGCTCGCCGTCGCGTGAGCGGCGTGCTACGGCAACCATAACGCGGTCGCCACTGAGTGCGCCACCGCCATTGCGGCGTGATACATATACATCGCTCTCGAGTGCCTCCACCGTTACGTAGAGCACACCAGGCGATACTGTCGCCACCACACCCTCATAGCGGGGCATTGCAGCGCGTGCAAGGCGATACTTGCTGCGTGCAACCTCCTCCACGAAGCCATCATCCATCAACTGGCGGATGATAGCAAAGGTCATGGTGCGACCATCACGGTCGGCGCCTCCCGATGCTGCTGCGAGGTGTTTTAGTGAAAATTTTGTATCGGGGAATTCGCGGAACATGCCAACGATGAATGAGGCACGCTCATCACGATTATTTCCACGTCTATTTTTCTTCTTTCCCATTTATCCTTATTGTATGTTACTTGTTGAGGATGTGGAGTGCTATGCGCTGCATCATGCGCACTCCCACCTCTATTGCGCCCTCATCGGGGCAGAATGTTGCTGTGTGTGAGCCTCCCGCCTTACCTCCCACGCCCAAGCGATAGAAGAGCGAGGGGTAACGCTCGGTGTAGTAGCCGAAGTCCTCGGCAGTGGTCATGGGCTGCAACTCTCTCACGGTGATACCCTCATCCGCCGCTACGATCATCGCCTCGTACGATAGAAGCACGTTGTTCGTAACGCATGGGTAACCGCGGTTGATGTCTACATCTACCTTCACGTCATACTTATCCGCCACCATGCGGGCGTTGCCGTGGATGTGTGTGTAGATGCGCTCACGCACCTCGCTGTCGAAGGTTCGCATTGTGCCCTCGGCTGTTACTTCGCTGGGTATCACGTTCGTAGCACCCTCGGCTATCATGCGTCCCACCGATACTACTGCGTCGGGCGAGTTGAGCGATGTTGTACGTATTACCATATCTGCCATCGCCGTAACCGTATCATTGACCTCCTTGCGGCGTGCAGCGTGTCCGCCACGTCCCGATACGCGGAAGCGTAGCTCGTCGTTCGATGCCATAAAGCGACCTGGGCAGATGCCTATCTCGCCCACCTCGAGGCGCGCGTCAACGTGCTCACCAATCACTGCTGCCACGTCGTAGCCCTTGAATGGTTCCTCCTTAAGCACCAACGATGCACCGCCAGGGTTCAGCTCCTCGCCAGGCTGGAAGATACCGAAGAGCGTACCCTCGAAGTTGCGCTCGCGGTTGAGACTCTGCAATACGCCAAAGAGTATTCCTGCGTGCATGTCGTGACCACATGCGTGCATAACACCCTTATTCTCAGAACGGTATTCCACGTTGTTAAGCTCCTCGATGGGGAGTGCGTCGATGTCGGCACGAAGCACTACGGCGCGCTCGTGATTGCCGCGCTTGCCCTCTATCACGGCCAATACTCCCGTGCCCGCGATAACACGATAGGGTATGCCCTCGCTGTGGAGAGCATCTATTATAAACTGCTGTGTATCATGTTCCTGGAACGATAGCTCGGGGCGACGGTGCAGTGCTCTACGAAACTCTATGGGTGTCATGTTACTTGCGGGGTTTATAGTGGCGTGCCATCTGTGCCACGCCACGTGTGTACTCTACTGTTGTGCCGCAGCAACCGCCCACGATACTAAGAAGTCCACGCTCTGCCGCTGTGCGGAGTGTCTCGGTGTGCTTCTTCGCTGTCTCGGTGTGGCGACCCTTCTGATCGGGAATACCCGCCGAGGGAGCTGCGTATGTGGGGAGTGATGTGAAGCGTGTGAGTAGTTCGATGTTGTCCACCACGTTCTTCACGCCGTATGAGCAGTTGAAGCCTATGGCGAGAGGCTCGAACTTCGATACATCCTCCACAAACTTCTCAATGGGGCGACCCGATACGAGCAGACCTCCAATTTTTGAGAGTGTTGCAGAGATTATTATGGGCAACTCTGGCGCAATCTCGCGACATAACTCCGCAGCTATCTCAGCGTTGCGTACGTCTGTCACGCTCTCAATAAGGAGAATATCTGCGCCCTCGCGCTTGAGGGCCTCGATGAGTGTGCTGTATGATGCACGTAGTTCATCCTCGGTAAGGTCGATGGCAAGCGTGATATTGCGTGTTGAGGGGCCTATGGAGCCCGCAATGAATACCTCTTTGCCGCTCTTCTCGCGTGCTTCGCGTGCTGCACGTAGTGCTGCTGCCACGATCTCCTCTGTCGAGGTCTCCACGCCACACGATGCAAGCATCAGAGGGTCAGCCATAAAGGTATTTGTGGTTATGATGTTTGCTCCCGCCTTGATCGATGCCTCGTACATCGCCACTACACGGTCGTAGTCGCTAAGCGATAGGGTGTCGGGCACAATATCGCGGCGTGTGCCAGTGAGTGTCGTGCCTATTGCGCCATCCTTGACGAGTATGTGTCGCTGCATCAACTCCTTGATGCGCTCTTGTATATTGCTCATATTCAACGTTCTATTTTATAATCTCTATCTCGAAGAGTCTGTTCCAGTCCTTTCCCGTAACGTATAGGTGCTTTGTTGCGGGGTTGTATGCTATGCCATTCAGTGCCTCTGCCTGAGGGTTTTCTTTAAGCATGCTGCGTAGTGGCGATAGGTCAACGAAACCTATGACGTTGCCATTTGCGGGGTCTATCTCCACGATGAAGTCTGTGAGGTAGACATTGGCCCAAATTTTACCCTCTATCCACTCTAACTCATTCACAAAGTCGAGGGGCATGCCGTTGAACATCACGCTTATAGCACCCTCTGTGGCGAAGGTTTCGGGGTTTATGGTGCGTATTACGGGTGTGCCATTCGACATAAAGAGGCGTGTGCCATCTGTTGTTATTCCCCAACCCTCACCCTCGTAGGGGATAGTCTTGATAATGTTACCCTTAAGGTCGTAGACGAAGGCCTTTTCGCTTAGCCATGTAAGCTGATATATGCGCTCGCCGAAGTGTGTTATGCCTTCGCCGAAGTCGCTCTTGGGTAGCGATGCCACGATGTCGCACTTGCCTGTTGCGAGGTCTATGCGCTGCAGGTGCGATTTACCCTCGCGTCCTGTGCCCTCCCACATTACGCCATCGACATACTCGAGTCCCTGTGTGTAGCTATCTGTGGCGTGCGCATACTCGGCTACGATGCGGTAGTCGTACTCTGTTGCTAGGACAGTTTTCTGCTCTGTTGTTTTATCCTCTTCGCTTGTGCTGGTATTCTTGCCGTTACCACATGCCGTAAGGAGGGTTGCAGCAGCTAGTATAAGCGATGTTATCATCTTTATCTTGGTCATATACATATATTTATATAATAGCGCACTGCAAAGATAGTTTTTTTCGAGGAAAAACGCTATCTTTGAACCAAAATATTGTCATAGAATGATACACTACATAGACTTTACTACCTCTACGAACGATGAAGCACGTGGCTCGCAGTATGGCCATATGGATGTTGTGTGGGCTGAGCACCAGAGCGCAGGCCGTGGTCAGCGCGGCCATACGTGGCATAGTAACCAGGGTGTAAACCTCACCTTCTCGGCGGTGCTTACGCCGTCGTTTCTTACTGCTGTTGAACAGTTTATGCTATCAGAGATTGTTGCTTTGTCGCTTGTCGATACGCTGGCTGATTATGGTGTGGAGTGCCGCATAAAGTGGACTAACGACATCTATGCTGGCGATAAGAAGATTGCTGGCGTGCTTATTGAGCAGTCGCTTGCTGGCGAACATATAGCGCGCACTATTGTGGGTGTTGGCCTCAATGTGAACCAGAGCGAGTTCCCTGCCGATCTACCTAATCCCACCTCTATCATCGTCGAGCGCGGCGCGGAGTGTGAGCGCCGTGAGGTCTTGGAGTGTTTTTTGACGCATCTCGCCAAGTGGTATTTGTGCCTTGAGCATGGTGAGCGTGAACTTATCGAAGCGACATATAATAGCCGCCTCTATCGCCGTGATGCCTTCCACACCTTTGCCTATCCTTCGGGTGAGCGCTTCGAGGCTGCCATACGTGGTGTGCGAGCTACGGGACACTTGTGCTTGGAGCATCGCGACGGCACTTTGTGCGAGTATGCCTTTAAGGAGGTGGAGTTTGTGATAAGGTGAAATACGTAAAAAGTTGCGTAAAATTTTGTTATTCGGCGAAATATTACATATATTTGTGGTTGCGAAACAATACAAAACTTAAATACTACTTTAATTATGGCTAATGTACCTGCAAATTTGAAGTACTCTAACGACCACGAGTGGTGCCGTGTAGAGGGTGATGTTGCCGTTATCGGCATTACAGATTACGCACAGTCACAGCTTGGTGACATCGTTTTCGTTGATGTTCCCACTGTAGGTGAGACTATCGAGGCAAACGAGGTTTTCGGTTCTATCGAGGCTGTTAAGACTGTATCTGATGCTTTCTCTCCCGTTAGCGGCGAGGTTATCGAGTTCAATGAGGCTGTTGAGGCTGATTCATCACTCGTAAACAAGGATCCATACGGTGAGGGTTGGTTGGTTAAGATCAAGATGTCTAACCCTGCTGAGGTTGATGGTTTGTTGGACGCAGCAGCATACGAGGCTCTTATCGGCTAATCGTTGCAGACGTTAATATTTATGCGAGTGGAGTGCGCTTTTATGTGCTCCACTCGCATTTTTTATCTCCCCGATATATAGTATTTGTGTTCGTTTGTTTATGAAAATAGTGAGTCTGCTGTTAATAATTGTTTAAAAAAATATGTAGAATTGTTGCATTATTTGAAAAATATTTTATATATTTGCATTGATAATCGCGACATTTTAACGAATGCCGCCTTTGTCGCCCTTAAAACAGAACACAATTATTTATTATTAACCACTATTAAAACTTTAGCACTATGAGGAAAATTTATTCTACCCTCAAGTCGGTTGTAGCTGCTACTTTGGTTGCTGCTATGGCATTTGCTGCGTCATGTTCGTATGACGATACAGCACTTAAGAACGACGTTGAGCAGATCAAGGTTGACCTTGAGGCTTTGACTCAGCGCGTTGCGAATTTGGAGACTAAACTCCAGAATGAGATTGACGCTGTTAAGGCTCTTATCGACGGTCAGGTTGTTATCGTTGAGGTTACAACTGATACTGACGGTAACCAGACTATTAAGCTTTCAAACGGCGAAGAGATCACTGTATTGGCACCTGTAGGTTGCGATTGCGAGCCTGCTACTCCTTGCCAGTGCGATCCTCTCGAGTACCGTGTAGTTGACGGTGTATTGGAGGTTAGCGCAGACGGTCAGAACTGGGTTGCTATCAATGGCGTAACTGCTGAGTGCGTTGTTGCAAGCATCGAGGTTGATGGTGATATCGCTACTATCACTTTGGCTGACGGTACTGTATTCACTACAGCTGTTGCTGAGCTCGTTGAGTTCGAGGCTGCTAAGTCTGCAGTATATGTAAAGCTTGCTGAGACAGTTGCTATTCCTTTCGCTATCAACGATGCTGTTGAGGATATCAACGTTATGAACCAGCCTCTCGGTTGGAAGGCTGAGATCGTTGACACTCGCGCCGTAGGTGGTATGGACTATGTTTTGAACATCACTGGTCCTGCTAAGAACTTTGCTCAGTACGCTGATAAGTCTGGTAAGGTTGCTATCCACTTCAATACTTCATCTGGTGCATGTAAGGTAATGTCTGTTGACGTTGAGTTGGCAGCTATCGACCTTCAGGTTGACAAGGCTGGTAACGTAACTATCGTTAACACATTGGTTGACAAGTATGAGCGTGAGAACTGGGGTGTTACTGAGAAGGTTGAGGAGTTCAACAACTTCTACTTCGCAGTTCTTAACCTCGATGACTACTATGAGTATGAGGGTCGTCTTGAGGAGGCTTACAACTCAAACTGGGGCGAGTTCAACATTCCCGCTGCTGCTTCTTATATCCAGAACTTCTTCACTAACGTAGGTGAGAACGATTGGGATTCAGCTATCTACGTTGACGGCGTAAACGAGAAGTGGACTATCAACTTCACTGTTGAGGAGGTTATCGACTACCTCGATTGGTACAACATGTTGTCATATGAGGGTAACTCATTCATGATCTGCGTTATTCCTACTGACGTTCAGAACGCTGGTGATCTCCTTTGGGATGAGGTTATTGCTGTTCCTTTCAAGCAGCTCACTCTCAAGGTTGAGGAGAACGTAGAGAACCGTACATTCGACAGCGCATACTTCAACGTTGTTCTCCGTGGCGGTGTTTCTTACCACCTCTATCCTATGTCTTTGAATGACATCAACGAATATGTTGAGGTTTACGGATACTATCCTTCAATGGAGGATCTCTTCTGGGATTACTTGAACAGCTACTTGCAGTATCCTAACTGGTACTCATTCGGTTTCGAGATCACATCAGACGTTGTTGAGGAGAATATCTCACTCGCTAACCTCTTGGCTTACACTTCTGACTACTACTCATTCGAGACTAAGCCTGCTACTGACTACGTGATGGCTCTCTTCACATGGGAGGATGGCAAGACTGAGTACTCTAAGGAGGATTTGAAGTACTTCTACTTCTCTACAGCTGATCTTGTTGCTGCAGAGCCAGCTTTGGAGTACTCTTGGGATTACAACGAGGATCACGGTCTCTACACTGTAGCAGTTGATCTTACTGTTGGTGAGAACGTTTCTGCTCTCTACACACGTTGGTATGACAACGAGATGGCTGAGTCTGACTTGGTTGATGATCTTATCAACAACGGTTACGGCCGCGACGCTACTGACCTCGAGGCTAACCAGTACTGCGTATACGTAGGTACTTCAGTTTCTAATCCTGCTACTACTAAGTATCTTGGTGTATTGATGATTGACGCTGATGGTAACTACACAGCTGCACAGTTCCCCGTTACTAGCGATGATCTCACAATTAACGAGACTTACATTCCTACTATCGAGTCTGTAACATTCGATTCTGAGGGTGCTCACATCACAGTTGGTGGTCTTGAGGGTGCTGACGTTAAGAAGTTCCAGTACTACATCATCTCTACTACAGCTTCTTCATACTACCAGAAGACTGAGGAGGAGTGCTACGACGTAGCATACAGCTCAGACTGGATCTATCAGTCTAGCGAGACTAACCCAATCCTTGCAACTCGTACTGCTGACTACGTTTACTCATTCTCTGACGGTACTTACAAGGTAGCTGTTGGTGTTCAGTTTGCTGATGGTACATATTCTAACTGTGTATACGGTGAGTACGTTTACGAGCAGGTTGCTGAGGAGTTGGCATCTGTAACTGCTGCATACCAGGAGAACGATCCTAACTACTACGCTTTGACTCTTACTAAGACTAACGGTGATGTTATCACTACAACTGCAGGTAACGGTGGTGTAAACTACTTGAACGAGGGTGTTTGGGACTACCAGCTCTACTACGATTCAGGTTACGCTCTTGGTAACACTTACGTAAACGGTACTTCTTGGGTTAGCGACATCAAGATCACTGTTGCTTACGTAGATGGCAAGTACGACTTGGTTGTACGTTCTACAGTTGGTAAGTACCACTACTATGGTGACATCGAGGGTCTCGTAGTTCCCGGTTCTGGGGGTGGTGACGAGCCCGGTGAGCCAGTTGAGCCCGAGATGCCTAACTTCACTTTCACAGCAGCTACTGTTTGCTGGTGGAGCAACTGGGCAGACTTCCAGATTCTCTTCTCTAACGAGGATGGTATCGAGTTGACTTGTAACTTCTGGAACTGTTCTGATGATAACTACTTGGCAGAGGGTACTTACTGGGTAGGTAACGGCACAGGTATGGTTTACACTGATAGCTACTCATTCATCGATCTTAACGACGGCGGTTCATTGAAGGATCTCCAGGGCGGTAAGGTTATCGTAGCTGAGGTTGATGGTCAGTATCAGTTCACATTCGAGGGTATTTACTACGGTTCACTCAACGACATGGACAACCTCAAGCAGTTCAATGGTACTTACGTAGGTAACGTAACTTCTTCTGTAGGTGGTGTTGCAGATATGGTTGTTCCTAGCCAGTATGTTGCTCCAGAGCCTCCAGCAGTAGGTGAAACTATCGAGTTGACTTGCTACGAGCACTATACTACATACGGTGGTGGTCAGGGTTATAGCGAGCACGAGATTGGCTTCAGATTCGAAGGTTACAGTGATTTAGTAATTGACTTCTACCAGACTGATTACACAGCTATCGCTGCAGGTACCAAGACTCTTGGTGATGGTACATTGAATGACTACTACTGCAAGTTCGGTGGTAAGGTAATGGATAAGTGTGTGATTGAGGTCTCAATCGCAGATGATGGTACTTACACATTCGATGGTTACTTCGAGTGCGAGGGTAACGCATACCACTTCACTTACTCTGTAGTTCTCTACGCATAATTTGCAGAGAACGGTCGTTTGACCAAATAACTTTTCGGAGCTTCCCTTTTCGGGAGGCTCCGATTTTTTTTGCGCGGGTTTTGGTGTTTTGGTGTTTTGGTGGGTTCGGTGGTTCTTGTGGGTTTTTGTGGGTTCTGGTG
>JAEZPN010000075.1 GCA_023413645.1 Bacteroidota bacterium | reverse complement strand
GAGCTATGCTCCCGATTTGTAATGCTTGGGTGCTACAAAGGTAACCGATTTAAATCTGCATTTTCGATAAGTCTCTCTCAAAGAGTCTCGTCATCTTTCGAAGCTCGACCGCGTCTACTGCTTATCGGTGCTTTGGCATTTCCTCCAACCAACCTATGGCCTAAACCACTGCAGCTTATCGTTTTGCTACCTACATTTGTGCGACCCTCGCACTTAGCGCCTGAACAAGGACTTGAACCTAGGACCCCATGATTAACAGTCATGTGCTCTAACCGACTGAGCTATTCAGGCATTTTTAAGAACCGTTTATCTTTCGATTGCGGTGCAAAGGTAGACATTATTTTTTATTCTGCAAACTTTTTCGCAAAAATTTTCAAAAAAAAGTGTATTTTTCTTGAAAATCGCCTAAAAAACCTATCTTTGTAGTATGAAACGCCTATATAAACAGATATTATTAGCACTTCTAATGGTTGTTTGTTGCGGTGAAATTTTTGCCCAGGAACCAACAAAAAGTGCACTTATATTCGAAAAAAGCATCCACGACTTCGGACATATCGACGAAGAGAGGGGTGCTGTGGCGTGTCGTTTTGAGGGAGTGAATACCGCGAACCACTCTATCGAGATCGAAAAAATTGTTACAACGTGCGGCTGCACCACTGTAGAATTCGACAAAAAACCTATTCCTGCGGGTGGAACTTTTAGTTTCGAGGTTGTATTTAACCCTCTGAGTCGCCCCGGTCGCATCGATAAACAGATATTTGTCGTTGCCTCCGACTCGCCAAGCGAGATACGCCTAAATATAATAGGATACGTGAATGCGCGCGCACGCACGATAGATGAACTATACCCCTTCGACATGGGAGAAGGACTACGCCTAAAGAGTAACTTCCACGCATTCGGTTACCTCGAGCATGGCAAGGAACTTACGGAGCATATCGGCTATGTGAACACATCGCATAGCGCAATAACTATTGATATAGATTGCACCACAGAGTCGAGTCTCCTTGACATCACCTACCCCACTCGCATTGAGGCGGGCGCGAAGGGTGACATTACGCTACGCTATGCCGTAGACGACGAAAGCGACATATATGGCACAAGGCGCGATGTTATGCAGATTAAGGTTAATGGCACACCTGCAACCTACACCCTAACGTCGCAGGTTATCGTGACCGACAATTTCGATAATATGGACGATATTTCAGCCCCGATGCTCGTTATTTCGAAAAATATTATTAAATTTGGGGAGGTAAATTGCTCTAACGATGTGTTGGAGCAGCGCGTGGTGTTCACCAACGAAGGGGCATCGCCGCTTGTTGTACGTGCCATAGAGAGTAGTTCACACGTTGTGGAGTGCACAACGAAGCACGCTATCACCATTGCACCCAGAGCATCACACGAGGTTGTCGTGCGCCTATATGCTACGCGCATAGAGGATATAGACAACCCCTTTGTTGCACGCATATATGTTATCACCAACGACCCGCTGCGCCCCATGCAGTCGGTGCGTGTGAATGCCCTACCGCTTTAGGTGAGGCCAAGATGAAGAAACACAAACAATAATATAAACTAAGGAGATTAAAATGTTTAAGATTGTCGAAAAACGCAAGCTCGCGGAGAACATCTACGAGATGAAGATCGCCGCAGAGCGTGTAGCACGTGCTGCCCTCCCTGGACAGTTCGTCATTGTACGCGCTGACGAGGGTGGCGAGCGCATCCCTCTCACCATTGCCGACTACGATGTAGAGGCTGGCACCGTAACCATCGTAACTCAGACCATCGGTCACTCAACAAAGAAGATTTGTAATCTCGAGGCTGGCGACTCTCTCGTTGACTTCGCAGGTCCATTGGGTCGCCCATCGGAGTTCGTACACATGCCTTTGGAGGAGCTCAAGAGTCGCAAATATATCTTCGTGGCTGGTGGCGTGGGCACTGCGCCTGTATATCCCCAGGTTAAGTGGCTCAAGCAGCATGGCGTAGAGTGCGATGTTATCATCGGCGCAAAGACCAAGGATATGCTCATCTACATCGACGAGATGAAGAAGGTTGGTAACGTACACATCGCTACTGACGATGGCACCGAGGGCTACAAAGGTATGGTAACAGGCCTCATGAAGGAGCTCGTGGAGACAGAGGGTCGCAAGTATGACGAGTGCGTATGTATCGGTCCTATGATCATGATGAAGTTCGTATGCCTCGCAACAAAGCCTTGGAACTTGCAGACCACCGTATCACTCAACGCGCTTATGGTTGATGGTACTGGTATGTGTGGTGCTTGCCGCGTATCTGTAGGAGGCAAGACACTCTTCACATGCGTTGATGGTCCCGAGTTCGACGGTCACCAGGTGGACTTCGACGAGGCTATGCGTCGCCAGGCGATGTATAAGAACCAGGAGAGATTAGATAACGAGAATCGCGAACACAAATGTAACTGCTATGGCAAATAAGATACCACGCGTCGTTGTACGCGAACAAGATCCTAAGGTGCGTGCTGCAAACTTCGAGGAGGTATGCTACGGCTACAACCAGGAGGAGGCGTTGCTTGAGGCAACACGCTGCTTGAACTGTAAGAATCCACGCTGCGTTGCTGCGTGCCCCGTAAATATCAACATCCCAGGTTTTATCCACCACCTCACTGAGGGCGATATTCGTGGTGCTGCCGACACTATCCATGTCGATAGCTCACTTCCCTCAATTTGTGGTCGTGTATGTCCCCAGGAGTCGCAGTGCGAGGGTTCATGTGTCTTAGGCATCAAGGGCGAGCCTGTGGCAATTGGCAAGCTCGAGCGCTTCGTAGGCGACTGGGCATTGGATCACAGCGCAGAGGTTGACGGTGTTGAGATCACACCTAACGGACACCGCGTAGCTGTTGTAGGTAGTGGTCCTGCTGGCTTGGCTTGCGCAAGCGACCTTGCAAAGATGGGCTATAAGGTTGACGTATTCGAGGCTTTGCACCGCCTTGGTGGTGTGTTGTCTTACGGTATTCCTGAGTTCCGTTTGCCTAAGGATAGAGTTGTTGCCCGCGAGATCAACGAGGTTAAGAAGCTAGGCGTAAGCTTCGAGACAGACGTTATCGTAGGCCGCACAACTACTATCGACTCACTCCTCGACGTTGAGGGCTACGACGCAGTATTCGTTGGCTCTGGCGCAGGCCTTCCCCGCTTCATGGGCATCGAGGGCGAGAACCTCAATGGCGTACTCTCGGCTAACGAGTTCTTGACACGTGTAAACCTCATGGGTGCATGGGACCCCAAGCACAACGACACTCCCGTATACGTAGGCCGCAAGGTTGTAGTTGTGGGTGGTGGTAACGTTGCTATGGATGCTGTACGCACTGCAAAGCGTCTTGGCGCAGAGGCTGTTATCGTATATCGCCGTGGCGAGGCTGAGCTTCCCGCACGTAAGGAGGAGGTACACCACGCTAAGGAGGAGGGCATCGAGTTCCGCATGCTTACAAACCCCACTCACATCATCGGCACAGAGGATGGCTGGGTTAAGGGCATCAACTGCGTAGAGATGGAGCTCGGCGAGCCCGATGCAAGTGGTCGTCGCTCACCCGTTGAGAAGGCTGGCTCAGACTTCGTTATCGACTGCGACGTCGTTATCATGGCATTGGGTACATCACCCAATCCGCTTATCGCTTCGACAACTGGTGGTTTGAACATCAACCGCCGTGGCTGTATCGAGGCTAACGAGATGGGTGCTACATCACGCGAGGGTGTCTTCGCTGGTGGCGATGCTGTGACAGGTGCTGCAACCGTAATCTTGGCTATGGGCGCTGGTCGCAAGGCTGCCAAGGCTATCGACGAGTATATCAAGTCGAAGTAGAAGCATAATAAATATGATAATAGGAAGGGCTGCCCGACATTACGGACAGCCCCTTCTTCATTTATTAGGGTTAACTCACCCACCTGACATCATCAGCACACTCCAACTTCTCAATCTCACGCAGGATAT
>JAEZPN010000066.1 GCA_023413645.1 Bacteroidota bacterium | reverse complement strand
GGTTGATATTCGCAATATGATGATTCTTGGCGGTTCGCGTATCGGTGTCCGCATTGCTAATGAGTTGCAGAATAAGATAAATGTTAAGCTTGTAGACTACAATGCCGACAAAGCCTATCGTCTTGCTGAGATGCTCGATAAAACGCTCATCATCAACGAGGATGGTCGCGATACTGAGGCTATGCTCGAGGAGGATATCGCAGGTATGGATGCCTTTGTGGCCGTTACGGGTCGCAGTGAGACGAATATCCTTGCCGCGATGCTTGCAAAGCGCATGGGTGTAAAGAAGGTTATTGCCGAGGTTGAAAACATCAACTACATCTCACTTGCTGAGAGTATTGGCGTCGACACCATCATCAACAAGAAACTCGTTACAGCGTCAAATATCTTCCGTTTTACCATGACTACGGATGTGCAGGCTATTAAGTGTCTCACAGGTAGCCAGGCTGAGGTTTTGGAGTTTATCGTTAAGCCCAACTCGCCAGCAACGAAGCACCCAATCGAGGAGTTGGGATTGCCAGAGGATACGATGATTGGTGGTGTTGTGCGTGGCGATAGGGTCTTTATCGCTGTTGGTTCAACACAGATTAATGCCTTCGATAGAGTGGTGGTATTTGCTATGCCAGACTCCATCATGCGCATAGCTGAGTTCTTCAACTAAGAGGGTTCGATAACCTGAAGTAATGAAATAAGTAAAACAATATAAAATACTAACCACTATGTATATAGCGATTGCAGGAAATATCGGTAGCGGCAAGACTACGCTCACCGAGATTCTTACAAAGCGTTATGGCGCAAAGGCCTACTATGAGGATTTGGCCAATCCCTACATCAGTGACTTTTACGACGATATGGGTCGCTGGTCATTCCATCTTCAGTTGTGGTTCCTCGGTAGCCGCATTCAGCAGACATTGACAATGCTCGCTGATGAGTCTGACAATGTTGTGCAGGATCGCACCATCTATGAGGATGCCCACATCTTTGCCGATAACCTACACTCTATGGGTCTTATGGCAAGTCGTGACTTCGATACCTACATGAAGATGTTTAACATCGAGCAGACGCTTCTCCCTAAGCCCGATGTGCTCATCTATCTCAAGGCGAGTGTGCCCACGCTTATCTCGCAGATTAAGATGCGCGGTAGAGACTATGAGCAGAATATCGACGAGGAGTACCTCAGCCGCTTGAACGAGAAGTACAACAACTGGATTGAGAATATCTACGAGGGTCGCGTATTGGTCGTTGATAAGGATGTCGATGATTTCGTTGCCGATCCCTCGATTATCGACCGTATCTGTGCTTCGGTCGAGGAGATGTGTACTGGTAAACGTCAGCTCTAAGGTATGCGTACGCCACTACCAGAACGATTTGTGGAGACCATGCGCGAGACGCTTGGTGCAGATGCCGAGAAGCTCTTTGCGGCTCTAGACACCGAGCCTGCTGTCTCTATCCGCTTAAATCCCGCTAAGCCCGCTGAGTGCTTCGATGGCGAGGCTGTGGGTTGGTGTAAGTGGGGTAAGTATCTTGCTGAGCGCCCACAATTCACCCTCGATCCATTGCTCCATGGTGGTGCTTACTACGTGCAGGAGGCATCGTCGCAGTTTGTTGCGCATCTGCTTGCTAACCACGATATGGGGGGTAAGCGAGTGCTTGATATGTGCGCTGCACCCGGAGGTAAGACTACGATATACTCCACGCTTGTAGGTCGCAAGGGTTTGGTCGTAGCAAACGATATCAGCCACAGCCGCGCTATGGCGCTTGCCGATAATGTGCAGCGCTGGGGTATGGGTAATGTCGTTGTTACGTGCAACGAGCCTGCACATATTGGTGCCTTTACACACTGGTTTGATGTCGTAGCTGTCTATGCTCCATGTTCGGGTGAGGGTATGTTTCGTAAGATGGATGAGGCACGTTCGGAGTGGACTCCATCATCACCCGAGGTGTGTGCCGAGCGTCAGCGCGAGATTCTTGCCGAGGCATGGCGAGTGCTACGCCCAGGTGGAACACTGATATATAGCACATGTACTTTCAATCCCACTGAGGATGAGGGTATTGTAGAGTGGCTTATGTCGGAGTATGGTGATGAACTAGAGGCCGCCGAAAGAGTTGCGACAGAGGATGAGTGGGGCGTAGTGCATAGCGATATTGGCGCATTTCAGTGCTTCCACTTCTATCCGCACAAGGCGCGTGGTGAGGGCTTCTTTGCCGCTGTAGCGCGCAAGTGTGATGGCACGGTGCGACGTAGTATGCCCAAGGCGCGTCGTAAACTCTTCAGTCAGTGTGCAAAGGCTGATGTTAAGGAACTTTCACGTTGGGTAGATGATGCCTCGGAGCATGCGTTTATGATGGTGGGCGAGGATATATATGCCTATAATAGTGGTGTTGCTGATGCTGTGGTTACACTATCCGAAAACTTATCGGTAGTCTATTCGGGCGTTGCTATGGGGCGCATCTTCAAACAGAAGTTAAAGCCCGAACACCCATTGGCGCTATACGTTGGATTGAATAGGGATGTAGTGCCCGTGGTAGATGTGTCGTTGGAGGATGCTCTCGACTATTTGCGTAGAAATGATATTGCTGCTGCGCAGTTTGAGGAGGGTATAAACGTAGTGGGGTATAAGGGTACACCGGTAGGCTTCGTGAAGCGTATTGGTGCACGTTGTAACAATATGTATCCCAAGGATTTGAGAATAGTAAAATTATAATATAAGAGATATGGCAAAGTTGTTATATTCTATGGGTGAGGTTACGGAGATGTTTGATGTCAACGCTTCGCTTATCCGCTATTGGGAGTCGAAGTTCGACTGTATAAAGCCTCATAAAAACAAGAAGGGTAACCGTATGTTTACACCTTCGGACATCGAGAATTTTAAGCTTATTTACCACCTCGTAAAGGAGAAGGGCATGACGCTCGAGGGTGCTAATAGCGCCATGAAGCGTCGCAATAAGAGTGTTAAGCGTGATGTCTCAATCTTGGAGCGTCTGCAGAATATTCGTGCTATGCTCGTCGAGGTGCGCGAGTCGTTGGGTGATAATAGTCCCATCGAGTATGAGGCACCTATCGAGGCTGTTGCAGAGCTTATCTCGGATGTAGAGCAGGAGGCGAAGGCTGAGGTTGTTGCTGCAGTGACTACTCCCGAACCTGTTGTGGAGGAGGCGCCCGCAGAGGAGCCAGTCGCTGAGCCCGCACCCCGTCGTCGTGGTCGTCCACGCAAGGAGACTGCAGATGTTGATGCAACATCCGCTGAGCAGCCCGCTGTGACACGTCGTCGTGGCCGTGCGAAGAAGAATGAGGAGGTTAAGGAGTTGTTCCCCTTCTATGAGCAGTCACTATTTTAGTTGCTAACGGAGTATGAAAATCAGAGATATAGTCTCAGCTATTGAGGAGTTTGCACCATTGTCGTTGCAGGAGAGTTATGATAACTCGGGTCTTATCGTAGGGCGCCTTGATGATGATGTTAAGGGTGTGCTCTTGGCTGTAGATGTTACTGAGGAGGTGCTCGACGAGGCGGAGCGTGAGGGTTGTGATCTTGTTATTACTCACCACCCCATAATCTTCTCGCCCCTTAAGCGCTTCAACTCTGCAACATATGTCGAGCGCTGTGTCGAGCGCGCTATCCGCAAGGGTATTGCGCTATATGCTGCGCACACAAATCTCGATAGTACGCCTCATGGCATGAGCTGGCAGTTGGGCTCTATGATAGGCCTCGATGCTATGTCGGTGCTGGAGCCTCGCAGAGATAATGCCGATGCTGGCTTTGGTGTTGTCGGTACGCTGTCTCGTGCCGAGGGTGTCATGGCCTTCATGAACCGCGTTAAGGCAATCTTTGAGGTGGGCGCGGTGCGTTATAGCGATATTCCTTCGGAGGATATGATGGTGCGACGCGTGGCGATATGCACAGGCTCGGGTCGTTCGCTTATTGAGTCCGCTATGGCTGCCGAGGCTGATGTGTATATCACCGCGGATTTGCGATACAACGACTTTATGTGTGGCGAAAATCGCATGGTTTTGATGGATATTGGTCATTTTGAGAGTGAATTTTGCGCAATTCGCATCATAAATGATGTATTATCAAAAAAAATGTGTAACTTTGCCGTTCGCAAGAGCGTATGCTCTCGCAATCCGGTTCACTACTTAGTCTAACGATACAACCGAAAATAACTAAAATTATATAATATGGCACAGAAGAAGACAAACGATGTTGACTACTCGATGCAGGAGAAGATTATGGCACTCTACGAGTTGCAGAAGATTGACTCACAGATCGACGAGATTAACAAGATAAAGGGTGAATTGCCTCTCGAGGTTCAGGACCTTGAGGATGAGCTTGCAGGCCTCAATACACGTGTTGAGAATATCAACGCAGAGATCGAGGAACTCAACTCGCTCACACGTCAGCGTAAGCGCGAGGTTGACCAGGCTAAGATCATGATCGGCAACTACAAGGAGCAGCAGAATAACGTGCGTAACAACCGCGAGTTCGATGCTATCACCAAGGAGATCGAGTATCAGGAGCTTGAGATTGAGCTTGCTGAGAAGCGCCTCAAGGAGTACTCTGCAGGTATCAAGGCTAAGAAGGCTATTATCGAGCAGACTAACGCAACTCTCGAGGAGCGCAACATCGACTACAAGGCAAAGAAGGAGGAACTCGACTCAATCGAGGCAGAGACAGCACAGCAGGTTGCAGACCTCACTGCTAAGGCTGAGAAGGCTAAGGAACCTATTGATGAGCGTTTGCTTGCTGCTTACAACCGTATCCGCAAGAATGTACACAATGGCTTGGCTGTAGTAACAGTTACTCGTGATGCTTGTGGTGGTTGCTTCAACCGTATTCCTCCCCAGCGTCAGGTGGACATCCGTCAGGGTAAGAAGCTTATCGTTTGCGAGTACTGCGGTCGTATCCTCGTTGGCGAGTAATATATACTGTAAGTATATAAAATTGGGTCAGATAGAACGTCTGACCCAATTTTTTTGTGTTTTACATTGAAAAGGAGCGTGGTGTTGATAATGTTCTTAACTATAGTTGGATTAATATATGACAATGGCGACCACTCAATATCGAGCAGTCGCCATTGGCTTGTATATTTTTCACTGACTACAAGAGACTTCGCCTTAATATTGTGCGAAGATTATCACCATTTGTAGTTGTCTCGTCGAGCACGATATAATTGTCGTTGCATCCACTTACACGCCACTTGTGATTATACTCTCCGCTCAATGTTAATTGGTTGCTCTCGGCATCGTAACTCCAATTAAAGTCATAGGTCATTGTCTCCATATCGGGCTCTGCAGGGTTGACAGAGTACCATCCTGTGCCGTCGGCATTAAAATTATACTTCTCATACGCAAGACCTTCGATGTAGTCGTAGCCTATAACTAGGTATGGCTCAATAATTTTAGACCAATCATCGTTGTATTTTAGATATGAGTCACGTCCCCACTCATCCACAAGGCCACTTACAAGAGTATCAGCATCGAAATCCTTGCACTTCTTAACAAGTTCGTTGACAGCCTCATTCTCATAATACCACGATCCACGAGTGGTGATGGTTACCTCGTACCAATGGGTTGAAACAACCTTTCCGTGGGAGCTCATTTGGTGATATGTCAGACATAGCAAAGCCTGACCCTCATAGCCACCTGTTTCGATATTAAATGTTAGGATACCCTCACCTGGAGTTATGGATGCGGTCTCCGTGTGTAATATAGTTGAGCTATTCTTGACCATTATTTCAAATTTGACATCGGTCGCAAATTGACACTTATAATAGAACGCAACATCATCTCCATTAAAGAATCTGTGAGTAAGATTTTCATCCGATAATCTAATGATGTTCGCTTTATTTTCGAACTCTTTGTCGCATCCTACAAATGAAAGAATGCAACACATTGCCACGAGGCTGTAAATAAGTTTTTTCATAGTTGGTTGTTAAAATTTACATTAAACCCATCCGCACCTCAATAGTGATTTGCATATAAAAGAAAGCGTGGTGCTGAAAACTTATTTTAGTTAGACAGGTCGTAGGAATAACCTTACAGATAAAATAAGCAACAGTCCCACGCCATACCCAAATACTGGATACGACGCAAGAAGATGTCCGCTCATTCTCTCTGTTATTCAAATTTCCTACGTTTGTCTAACGAGAATAAACTTACACTTTCCGCGTAATTAATATGTCACTACAAATGTAGTAAATATTTACATTCGGCGTGCAATTTGGGACATTTTTTTCTGTTGCTTTGTATAGATAGTGTATAGCGATATCTATTTTCGTGATGCAAAGTTGGGATAATATCACCTAAAAATCAATATTGAAACAAAACTTTGTTATTTGTAGATTCGGGAGGGTAGAAGTAGATTTTTCAAGGTACTTTTAAGGGCGTCTTTCGCATTATGGTGACCAAAAGTGACCAATTTTGAGGTTTTGATAAAAAGAAAAATCCTGCAAGTATTGAAAAACAATTACTTGCAGGATTTGGTTGTACTCGGAACCGGGGTCGAACCGGTACGGGCATTACTGCCCACAGGATTTTAAGTCCGGCGTGTCTACCTATTCCACCATCCGAGCAACCTGGTCTTAGAAAAGACGTCGCAAATGTACGACTTTTAATTTAAAAATCAAAATTTTTCACCGCTATACTATATATCATTATCGCATATTGCGCTGCAAGGGGTGTTAGCATCATATTCTTTTATCGCTTCAAGAATCTCGATGCGTAGGGCGTGAGGTGCTACATTCTTCCTCACCACAAGCATATATGAGTTGTATATCTGCTCGAATATAAAACTCTCGGCAAGGTCGCCAACGAGCGATATGGCATTCCAATGGCGCTTGTTGAAGTGCCACGCCGCAGTTACCTCCTCGTGCCTGTCGCGTAGCTCAATGGCGAGGTCGGGATCGCACTTAACCACCACCTTGTTATTCTCTTCGAGGTCGGTTACAGCAAACCACTTTCCACCTACCTTATACACAATGGTAGTATCGTCGAAGGGCATGGTTTCCTCGACGTAGGGTAGACTCAGGCAGTAGTTACGTATCTCCTCGATGCTCATTATGCCTTGATTAGAAGTGTTACGGCCGTTGCTGATACGCCCTCCTCGCGACCCTCAAAACCGAGACGCTCGGTGGTTGTTGCCTTTACCGAGATACGGTCTACGTCGATGCCTACAACCTCTGCAATGCGCTCACGCATGGTGTCGATATGTGGGCGGAGCTTTGGTCGCTGCATGGAAATTGTACAGTCTATATTGCTGATAGCGTAGCCTTTATTGTTAACTATATTAATGACATGTTTAAGCAGTTTGCGAGAGTCGATGCCCTTATATTGTGTGTCGCTGTCGGGAAAGAGCTTGCCGATGTCGCCAAGAGCCAGTGCACCAAGCAGTGCATCGCAAATGGCATGTATCGCTACGTCGCCGTCGGAGTGCGCTACGCAGCCTTTGGTGTGCTCGATCTCCACGCCACAGAGTACAAGACGAAGTCCCTCTGCAAGTGCGTGAACGTCGAAACCGTGTCCTATTCTAATGTCCATAATCTATGTTGTTTTATCGCGGTGACGATATCGCTGTGGTATTATGTCTCATAGTCTCTGCATGCCTCAACTACTTGACGCACTCTATCTTGTCGAGGTGTACGTACCAAATGTAACCCTCAATTGTGGTGTAGCATCCCATCTCCTTCAATGCTGAGATGTAATCTTTGACCTGTGTGTGGTAGTCCTCGTTGGGTTCTGCGGCAAATTTGTAGTCGACAACTACGGCCTTGTCGCCACTAATCATCACTCGGTCGGGGCGCAGTATCTTACCCTTGCAGAGTATCTCATGCTCGCATCTTACATCCTCCCATTTGCCACTAAACCATTCGTTTACAAGGTCATTATTCAAGGCTCGCTTGATGTCTGCACGTAACTTTTCAGACTCTTTATCCTTGATTATACCGTTGTTTGCCATATGGTCGATTGTCTTGTAGAGGTCATCAATACTATTGGCGCCCTCAAAGACCTTGTGCATCTTGATGCCTCTGTTGCACGATGCAGTACCTGGCTTTGAACCCTCCTTTGTGAAGCGCTCAAGCTGGCTGTGTACATTTACTCTCGGTGCATGTGTGGGATATGTATCAAGGATGAAGCTGTTGTGATTCTCCTCTTCCATCTTGGACTCGTGGTCCTTAATGGGTTCGCCATATGTGTATCGCTGGTAGATGACTTTGTCGTCAATATTCTTTACCTGTTCATGCTTTTTTACATCTTTGCTGAGAGACTCTATGCTACTCTTAATGATGTCCGCAATATCTGAATATGAAACTGCCTTTGTGGATTTGGATTTGGGATCAGTGGGGACGTACATGTAGAGCTCCTTCTTAGCGCGTGTCACAGCAACATATAGTAGGTTGATGCCGTCTACATGGCTCATTACAAACTCTTTCCAATACTCCTCCGAGAATGCTGACTTCATCATTGCGGGACCATAGTTCACGGGGAATGGTCCAATCTTTTGGGCATTCTTATTCGACTTGTTAGCACTTGCCCAGACAATGTTGTTGAGTACGGGATTTGGTGTCATACCCCACTTGCAATATGGGATGATAACCACATCACGCTCAAGACCTTTGGACTTGTGAATTGTAGTGATTTCTATGGTGTCATCAGTCTTCTCCACGCTTAGAGACTCCTTGCATCCACGCTCATCCCACCATGCGAGATAGTGCTGAATGTCGGCTACATGGTTGCTTGAATATGACAATATCTGCTCGTGTATAGCCTGCAGGTATGCCACATGCTTTTTCTCTTCGTAGAGCTTGAAGTGCTTAACGATAAGCTCGAATGCCTCCAATGCTGAGAGGTGTGCAATCTCAGAGAATAGTTCTAACTCCTCGTCGCTAAACTTGGTGCCATGTAGGCGTTTAAGATAGTTGTTGTAGATGCCACGCTCTATGTCGTTGTTGGGGTCTATAGCCAGGCGCATGAGGGCTATGATGAACTTCGCGACACTACATGAGTCAATTGTGAGTGAATCAGATGTGAGAATGTTGAATACTCTCTGCTTATCCTTGTCATCCTCAACGGTTTTATTATAGTTGATTATCTCATTCTTGTACTCGTAGAGCGCCTTTGCCACCTTGGGAGCATCGCTCAAGTAACGCACAAGAATTAGGATATCCTTGTACTGGTAGCCACGATTGATAGCATCCTTAATCGCTTCGATAAAGGGTGGGGTAGTCAACTTTGGATTAAAGAGTGTCACCTCGGCAAATCCCTGCTTGCCAAGACGGTGCACCTGCTGCTCACTGTTGCTATATGCCCTTGATATGATGTTCTCATGCTCCTGATGGGTCTTAAGCGATATGCCCTTCTCCTTCTCCTCGTCAATCTTGTTGTTGATATAGGTGTTATCCAACTCGACAATCTTGCTAATGAACATGTTGTTAAATCTAACGATGTTCTCGAGGCTTCGACGATTAATCGAGAGTGCCTCCTCTGTGGGGTTATACTGCTTTAGATCCTTCGAAATCTTGTTGCTGAGCAATTCCCAGTTGCCACCACGCCAGCGGTAGATAGACTGCTTGATGTCGCCTACGATGAATACCGAAGCATCCTCATTTGATGAGAGCGCTTCGATAAGTAGAGGTAGAAGGTTGTTCCACTCGCGAGTCGATGTGTCTTGGAACTCATCGATCATGTAGTGGTCGTAGCGGTTGCCCACCTTCTCATATATAAACGGTGCATTATCTTCGACAATAAACTCGGCGAGGAGCTCCTTGGTCTTATCCAAAACCATGATATTCTCCATCTTACACACCTCCTTGAAGCTCTGGTGCAGGTCGTTTAGCAGAGCGTAGCTGCGGTAGTTCTTATTAAGAAGTTTTGTGGTGTTTATATTATGGATATTTTTGTCGTAGATATTACATATTTTTACAAGTATCTTTTGCAGTTTCTTAGCGACACTCTTTACCTTATCATCGGCATTAATAACATACCACTTACTTATATCATTTGCAGCATTTCTAATGACATCGGTTGGTCCAGAGCCAAGAACGCCATTCTTGTATTGCTCAAAGCAGGTGATAAAGCTGGGGTTTTTAGTCTTGAAGTGACTGGCATTGAGATTGTTGTTCGATAGTATCTCCACACCTTTAGCACCCAACCTTTTAATCTGGTTGAGTACAGCGGTGGTCTTCTTGTTGAGCTTCTCGATTATTTTCGCAAGACTCTTTTTGTCGATGCCTGAACTGATGCGTTTAGCGATGCCATCTTTGAATAGCTCACCGCCAAGTGTGCATAGGTCGCGACGCATATCCCATCTATGTCCCTCCATGAGCTTATTTGTCGCAAAAGCGATGAGCTCATTCTTAAGCTCAGTTTTGTCGCTTTCGGAGATGCTGTTGATAAGGGCATCGGCACTGCGCTCCAAGAGCATGTTGGTATCGAGCTCGATGTTGTAGTCGAGGTCGAGGTTTAGTTCGTTGATAAAGGCTCTAAGGATGCGCTGGAAGAAACTGTCGATCGTGAGCACTGTGAAGCGTGAGTAGTCGTGCAGAATCTGTGTTCGTGCGATGACTGCCTGCGAGCGAACCTTCTCCTCGCTAAATCCGGTGCGCTTCATTATCTCCTCGAGGTAGTCGCTCTTGTGGTTCTCGGCGAGGCGGTTTAGTTCGTTGATGATACGAGACTTCATCTCCTCGGTAGCCTTGTTAGTAAAGGTTACAGCGAGAATGTTGAGATAGCTCTCAGGTCTCTTTATAACATCGCATATATATTTCAATACAAGGCGGAATGTCTTGCCAGATCCGGCACTTGCGCTTAATATGTTTACCTGTGTCATCGTTTGCAAATTTTGTTATAGTCACATAGTGTGCAAGCCTCTCGATTTTCCACCTGCTTGAATGCTACATCGGGATCGAAAAGTTCGTCAAGTAACTCTTTAAGTTGTGCCTCGAACTCCTCTGATACCGAACTATATTTAACGATCTCTTGTGGTGGGTCTGTGGCTTTCATCTTTAAGAGTGGAGAGTACTTGTCGTTTGATAGCATTTGCGATGCGTAAAACAACGACGGCTTTGTCTCAACCACCTTATTATTCTCATTCTCGTCCTTGCTCTTGGATACAATCATCGAGTAGAGTAGCGTCTGGAAGACGTTTGATATGCGCTGAGCGGGCTTGCCATTAAAGAGCGTATCGATGTCGCTAAACTCCAAATGTGGCTTGTAACCACTCTTGTAGTCGATAATCTGCTTTGTACCATCTGATAGCTCATCGATACGGTCAGCGATACCATATAGCTTGACTTTGTATCCCTGTTTTGTCACGTGTTTGTGGTGAATTTCCTTCTCGAGGTGTTTTACAGTATAGTCCTTATGCAGGGTGGTGTCATAGTACATGATACCATCTATAATATACTTTATGATAACCTCTTTAACAAGCTGTGTATCACCAGAAAAGTCACTCTCTTTAGCATTGGGGTTATTGTATAGTATCTTGCCGATAACACTATCCACGACGGGTGATACAATCTCTATGTTGCGTAACCTCTCGATGTCGGCCTTGGGATTTGTATTACCCACAATTCCGTTTTCATCGTATAACCTCTCCATCGTTTTGTGGACGATATCACCAATGGAGAGTGCATCCATCTTGTCAGAGAGTTCATTGCGTGTGCGTAGCCCCGCGATAGACGAGAAGTAGAACTTAAGAGGGCACTCCACATACTTAAAGAGTGCTGTGGGGGCCAATCTGGGTTTTGGGTTGTTATCGGTGTAACGCATCAATGCCTCCAACACCTTGCCCTCCTTCTTTACCTCGATACTTGTCTCTTCCTCGATGCTGAGGTCGACACCAAGTGTGTGCTTCTCGATGCCACCATACTCGAAGTCGAGCTGGTAGATATAGCGGCTACACTCGCCCGTGCTCTTCTCGTCAGCGCGCGAGCAGTAGAGCATGTGAACACGCTTAGCACGCTGCAACAGACGGTAGAAGTAGTAGGCATACATGGCCTCGTGATGCTCGGGTGTAGGCATATCGTAGGCGTAGCACAAGTTGTAGGGTACGAACGATGACTGGTTGCTATGGTGGTTGCCAGGGAAGTTGGCATCGGTCATAGAGAGAATGATGACATTCTTGAAGTCGAGGTTACGTGTCTCGAGAATGCCAAGTACCTGGATGCCATCGAGAGGCTTGCCCTCATATGGTATTGTAACGGTCTGAAGATGGCGGCGTAGCAGCGATACAAAAGTCTCAGTCGAGAGTGGTATATTGCAGCTCTCGATCATGTTGGCGAGTTTTGTAATCTCTTCGGTTGCAAGTAGTCGATTTTCGTTGTTGCGGTCGGGGTTCTCGATAGAACTGCTTACGCAATTATATTCTGATACGATATCTAAGATCTCTGTTATGTAATTCGCTAAGCACTTCCAGTCTTCCTGCTCATCTTGTATCTTGGTGCTAACAAAGAGCTTCGCAAATATCTCTCCTGCGCGTAACTTCTGCTCATTGTTGTTATCATTCTCCTTGATTGTAATGTTGGATAGGAAAGTCTCATCGATCATTACAACACGCTTAGCTATAATATCATGGATCTTATCTCTTGCCACCTTGCCGCATATGTCTGTGATGTAGGGGTGTGACAACAGACGCGTCACATCCTTGTGGTAGAATGTGGCAATGTTGTCCTTTGTGCGGCAGTGCGACTGCATCGTAATAAGTATCTCGATAAGCGAGTAGGCGAGTGTGTTCTTGAGTGGGAAACCCATTGTCACGTTTACCTTTTTTACGCGCTCGGGGAGGGCGTGGAGAAGTGGTGTGAGTAGGTTTTCGTCGGTGAGAACAATTGCGGTGTCTTTGTTTAGCTCATCCTCGGGTATGCTCTCGAGTATCTTGCCGATATGCTTTACCTGAGCGATGTTCGAGACACATGCTGTGGCGCTGATATGCTCCTTCTTTTTAGCGAGGTTGTCTGTGCTAATGGGGTGAGCATTGGGGAACTTTCTGATATTCTGACTCAGGAACATGCCAGCTTCGTGACCATTGTATTTTACGTTGTCAGTATTAGCGTTGACATAGTAGTTGTCGTAGTCCCAATAGAACTCTGCACCCTGCTCTCTTTTAGCAAGGTGGTCGAAAAGTATCTGCTCGCTCTTTGATAGGGCGTTGAAACCCGCGATTATGAAGCGCTTGGGCTCGATATCCACTGCCTTGTTTTCCTGGATGAGTTCTGCGGCCGTGCGGTAGATGAGTCCTGGGTATCCGATGTGCTCAGTGATGAGGTTGTCGCGGAAGGTGTTGTAGATTGCGGGTAATGCCTTCCACATCTTCAAAAAGCGCTTCTTGTGCTCGGTGAGGTCATCAATCTGCTGCTTGCTCTGTAAATTTCTCCAGAACCCCTTGATTATATCCTTCTGCTCATCTGTGAGGTACGATATGTCATCGATTTCCTTGAGGTCGCTGATGTTAACTAACAGATGATTAGCATTTACCATGTATCTGTCTATCATGTTGAAGTCAGATAGAAGTATGCAACCCCAGTGGTAGAAGTGGTCGAATGCTACATTCTCGAAGACTTGGGTGTAGACCTTGTATAACTCGCTAAGAAGTCTGATCTGGTCGACACGCTTTAGGCCTGAGGCACGCTCCATAACCTCGTCGATAGAGGTGTAGTGTGGCTGCCATATGGTCTGCTCGGAGGTGGCCCATAGAGCATCGTTAAAAAATGCACGAGCGCGTAGCGAAGGAAACATTACCACGAGCTTAGATAAATCGTGCTTGTAATCGTTGTGGAGATGCTGGGCAAGCTCCTGAAGGAATGTTGACATAGGTAGTTGGGTTATAACAATTTTATTTCTCCACCAAAGAGGGTTATCTCAGATCGCAAAATAATGGGCTGTGTAGTGTATAGAATCTTACCTCCTGTTGAGCTCTTCGCTTCGAGACGCTCCGTGGCGTTAACCTTGACTGTTGCGTTGTGTGACGATGATGCCACGGTAGACACTGTGCTTAGCTTTGCTGCGTTGTAGTCAGCTGTCGAAATGTCTACAGTCTGGTAGCGTGCCTCACCTGTGAGAACGATGCAGCACTTGCCCGATGCGTAGACCTTAATGTCAAGAGTGTTCACATCTGCAACAAAGTGAGAATCGTTGGAGATGAATAGGTCGATGAGCTGTGCATTTAGTGTGCCCATCACTGTTGCGTCGGCCTTAGAGATAGAGATGTCGCTAAGCTCGTTGAAGTATACCTCCACTTCGGTCACGCTCTCGCGCTTAGAGTCGCTGCGCTCATCAATCTTCAAAACGCCGTTGCCCTTTTTCTGAACTTCAAACTCAAACTTTGAGGTGTAGCAACCCTTAGTATCGTAGACAATATATGGTGCTTCACTCTTGTCTATCTTGATGAGTGTTAGCTTTATAGGTGCATTGATGTCAATGCTGTCGAAGCTCGAAAGATTCTCCCTTATAGGACCAATGTTGGTTGTGGTAACCTCTTGTGCCATAAGGTTTGTTGCGCAGCATAGTGCGAATATAGATAGTAGAAACCTTTTCATAACGTTGCAATTTTTGAAATTCCAAACGCTAAATTAAACAAAAAAAGGCAATCCACCAAAGAATTGCCCGAATTTTATCCGTAGGATAACTACTTATGACTCTATAGCGTTATCTTAACATATGATGCACCGCTTCGTTCTGCTGCCTCGAGACCTATTTCGGAGTCTTCGAAGATTATGGTTTCGCGGGGTGTCACACCCTCAATCTCCATGGCACGAAGAAAGCACTCGGGGTTGGGTTTCGGTAGGGTAACATCGTCACCCGAAATGATGCCATCAACGCCATTTATAATGTTCAAGTGACGCATTACATTAGTGATGTTATCTATGTGACCTGTAGATACTATCCACACTTTAATTCCCATTGTTCGCATCTTCTTACACCACTCCCAAAGTGGGGTATTGAGGCGTACGCTATCGAAGTAGTTGGGGTATATTTCAACTTTGCGACGGCGTAGCTTGCAAGCATCTTCATCGTTCTCGATGCCCACATCACGGAGGAACTCACGACAGCGCATGCCGAAGTATTTTGCTGTGTACTCATCAATGGATATGTCGATGCCCACCTCGCTAAGAGCCTGGATATAAGCTCGTCCATTAGCCATGCGAGTATCGGCAAGGGTGCCGTCGAAGTCGAGTAGAATTAACTTTATATTAGACATCTTAATCAAATGATTGCATGCTAGATAGAGCAATGCGTATTATACGTTGATACTCTTCGGCATTAAGCTCAAGAAAGAAGTAGTGTACGGGGTCAACACGCGTGCCATTGAAGATAACTTCGTAGTGCAAGTGTGGTGCAAACGAAAGACCGCTGTTGCCCGACATCGCGATAATGTCGCCACGCTTAACCTTGTCACCCTTCTTAACGCGTATATCTAAGAGGTGACTATATGATGTTTGGTAGCCGTTTCCGTGGTCTATGGTGATGGCTTTGCCATGCGTAGTGTTCTTCTCTGAGAGAGATTGAACAATGCCATCTGCAGTGGCAAAAACAGCAGTTCCCTCGGGTATGAGGTAATCAACGCCATGGTGCTCACGCATAGCACGATGGAATGGATTAATTAGAGGCTTTTTACCTGCTGCAAGCAGTGTCAGCTGACGATTGTTGACAGGTTGAATTGCTGGTATGCAAT
The DNA here is from genome assembly GCA_023413645.1 of Bacteroidota bacterium. GTDB lineage: Bacteria > Bacteroidota > Bacteroidia > Bacteroidales > Rikenellaceae > Alistipes. Next base: position 5,061 of record JAEZPN010000066.1, on the reverse strand, counting down.
CTATTGATAGTGATGTAGTTTCGTATGCGTACACCATGTCTTCATATGAGCGAGTGAGCGCATCTTTATCACTCTCAGCACTTTGTACCTTGTTATTTAACTCTAATAGTAGCTCATCATTATCTAGCGCCATAAGGCTCTCGTGCAGCGCAATTCGCTCCTGGTCATCGTCAATGGTTAGGTCATATGGGTTTGACTCAAAGAGCTTGCGAAAGACATTTTCATCGCGCGCTACAACATTGTCCATGACTTCAGTTAACTCATCGTAACGCCCTGACATCTTGGTATATTCTGTACGTAGTTCATCAGTAGAGTGGCGTAGCTCATACTCTGCCGGCATATCTACAAATAGGGCAAGTAAAACATAGAACACCGAGACCATAGCAACCCACAATAGTAGGTGGACGCCAAAGACCAGGATACGGTTGTTCTGCCCGCGGAATTTAGTTAATATGCTCTTTATATGTTTCATTGTATCAGTTCTTTGCGGTTGACTCTTCAATCTGGTTCATAAGCTCGATGTATGCCTCGGGAGACATATCCTTGTTGAAGTAGTGGATGGGGTTTACAGTGTTATCGCGGAAGCGTACCTCGTAGTGGAGGTGTGAACCCTCCGATACTCCGGTGTTACCCACCTCGCCAATCACTTGACCACGTGTTACGCTATCTCCCTCTTTTACGTACATTTTATTGAGGTGTCCGTAGCGGGTCTTGTAACCGAAACCGTGGTTGAGCTCGATGAGGTTGCCGTAGCCATTGCGCCAACGTGCCTCTCTTACAACGGCATTGCCCGTAGCGTAGACGGGTGTTCCCTTGGGTGCAGCGAGGTCTACACCCTCGTGCTTACGCCATGTGCCATAGCGAGGGTGTTTACGCATGCCGTAGAGGCTGCTCACACTGCGTAGTTTTGTGCGGTCGATAGGCCAGATTGCTGGGATGACTGTCGAAAACTCCTCTTTGTGTGTCGCCATCTCTTGTGTGTCGTCCAGGGAGATTGATGCGTAGTAGATTGAGCGAGTGAGGTGGTCGAGGTTGCGCCAACCCTCTTCGATAATCGTGCTGTAGTCATTACCTTGATACTCAGCATATTTCTCGTCGTTATAGTCTGAGTATACGCGGAGAATATCGGGATCACCTATGGTGTCAACGCCCAAAAGAGGTCTATAGACGTAGTGATCTCGGTGCTTAATATCGTTGAGTATCTGCTCTGAGGCTGCGATTTTCTCCTGTAGGATGGCATACTCGCGTTCGAGGCGATGGTTCTCTCGTCGTATCTTTGCCATCTTTGGCGTATCGGTGTATGATGATATGATAAGGTTGCTTACAACGGCGATGACGAGTGCTATGACCATGCGCAACATTATGCGATAGCCACGAGGCCAGCGCTTTATCGAACTGAGGAATGTGCTGAGTCGATTGATGCCCATGATTAAAAAATAAAAAACATTAAAAATTCTCTCGTTTAACGATGCAAAATTAAAGTAAATTGTGTAATTTTGCAACCGCGTATAAAAATAGGTATAAAATAATTTCAAAATATATGGATTCTAATAAAGCAAGACAGGCGTTTCTGGATTTCTTCAGAACAAAGGAGCATGAGATTGTAGCTTCTGCTCCCATGGTCGTAAAGAACGACCCAACATTGATGTTTACAAATGCGGGTATGAACCAGTTTAAGGATATCTTCCTCGGCAATGTACCCCGCAAGTTCCCCCGCGTTGCAGATACTCAGAAGTGTTTGCGTGTATCGGGTAAGCACAATGACTTGGAGGAGGTAGGTCACGATACTTACCACCATACCATGTTCGAGATGCTCGGTAACTGGTCTTATGGTGACTACTTCAAGAAGGAGGCTATTGAGTGGGCATGGGAGTTGCTTACTGAGGTTTACAAACTCGACAAGAGTCGCATGTATGCTACCGTATTCGAGGGTAGCGAGGAGGATGGTGTAGCCTTCGATCAGGAGGCTTACGACTACTGGAAGCAGTTCTTGCCCGAGGATCACATCATTCGTGGTAACAAGAAGGATAACTTCTGGGAGATGGGCGAGACAGGTCCTTGCGGTCCTTGTAGCGAGATCCACTTCGACTTGCGTGACGACGAGGAGGTAGCAAAGATTCCTGGTCGCGAGATGGTAAACATGAGCCACCCTCAGGTTATAGAGATCTGGAACCTCGTGTTCATGCAGCTCAACCGCAAGGCTAACGGCTCTCTCGAGCCACTTCCCGCAAAGAACGTAGATACAGGTATGGGCTTCGAGCGTCTCTGTATGATTTTGCAGGGCAAGAAGTCTAACTACGATACAGACGTGTTCCAGCCCACAATCGCTCGCATCGCAGCGCTTTCGGGTAAGGAGTATGGCAAGGATGAGAAGTGCGATGTGGCTATGCGCGTTATCGCTGACCACTTGCGTGCTATCTCGTTCTCTATTGCTGATGGTCAGCTTCCTGCAAATGCTAAGGCTGGTTATGTAATTCGTCGTATCTTGCGTCGTGCGGTTCGCTACGGTTACACATACCTCGGTTTCAACGAACCATTTATCTGCAAGCTCGTAGCGGGTCTTGTTGAGCAGATGGGTCATCAGTTCCCCGAGCTCGTAGCACAGCAGACACTCATCGAGCGCGTTATCGAGGAGGAGGAGGCATCATTCCTCCGCACTTTGGCTACAGGTATCAACCTCTTGGAGGGTGTTATCAAGAAGTCGGCTGGTGGTAAGATTTCAGGTAAGGATGCCTTCGTGTTGTACGATACTTACGGCTTCCCCATCGACCTCACAGAGCTTATCGCTAAGGAGCAGGGTGTAGAGGTTGACATCGAGGAGTTCGAGAAGGAACTTCAGGTGCAGAAGGAGCGTTCACGTAACGCTGCACAGCAGGATATCGACGACTGGCAGGAGATTATGCCTATCGCTGAGAGCACATTCGTGGGTTACGATACGCTCGAGTCAGAGATTCGCATCGCTCGCTACCGCCGCGTAAAGAGCAAGAACGCTACTACATATCAGCTCGTATTCGACCACACTCCTTTCTATGGTAACTCTGGTGGTCAGATCGGTGATATTGGTTATATCGAGAGCGCAAACGAGAAGATTGAGATTATCGCAACAGAGAAGGAGAATGGTCTTATCATTCACATCGCTAAGCAGTTGCCCGAGAATCCCGAGGCATCGTTCCGTGCTGTTGTAAACGCTGAGGCTCGTACTAAGGCTGCTAACAACCACACAGCAACACACCTTGTTGACTACGCATTGCGCACTGTTCTCGGTTCACACGTCGAGCAGAAGGGTTCGATGGTAGGTCCTATGGGTTTGCGTTTCGACTTCTCACACTTCCAGAAGGTTACTGCTGAGGAGTTGCGCGAGGTTGAGCGTCTTGTAAACCGCCTTATCCGCGCTAACTACCCATTGGTTGAGAACCGAGAGGCTACAATGGCTGAGGCAGAGGCTGCAGGTGCTATCATGCTCTTCGGCGAGAAGTGTGGTGATAAGGTGCGTATCGTTAACTTTGGTCCTTCGACTGAGCTTTGTGGTGGTACACACGCTTCAGCAACTGGTAACCTCGGCTTCTTCAAGATTACAAGCGAGAGCGCTATCTCGGCTGGTGTGCGCCGTATCGAGGCAACAACTGGCGAGGGTGCTGAGGCTCTCATCTATGGTGCACAGGATATGGTATCAACACTCGAGCAGCTCGTACGTAACCCCAAGGTCGTTCAGGCTATCGAGAAGATGATGGAGTCGAACGACGCACTTACTCGCGAGATTGAGGAGATGCGTAAGGAGAAGGTTGCTTCAATGGCTGATAGCTTGGCCCAGAATACACCTTTGCGTGATGGCGTTAAGCTCATCACTCACACCTCCAAGCACACATCTGAGGTGATGAAGGATTTGGCATTCGCTTTGCGTCAGCGCGTCGCGGAGAAGTTGGTTATGGTTATTGGTAACCTCAACGACGGCAAACCTACACTCAACATCATGCTCTCTGACGATATCGTTGCTATGGGTGTGGATGCTGGTGCTACAGTGCGCGAGGCAGCTAAGCTCATGAATGGTGGCGGTGGTGGTCAGAAGCACTACGCTACAGCGGGTGGTAAGAATCCTGACGGCTTGCAGGCTGCAGTAGATAAGGCTGTCGAGATGATTATGGAGAAGGTAAAGTAAATTCTTAAATAGGAAAACGTAATAATATGAGCAATAAGGTTTTATTGATGATTTTGGATGGTTGGGGTAATGGCGACCACACAAAGTCTGATGTCATCTACTCGACCAACCCCGAGTATATCAACGCGATGACAGCGAAGTATCCCCATGCGGAGCTTAAGACCGACGGCGAGAATGTAGGTTTGCCCGAGGGTCAGATGGGTAACTCGGAGGTAGGTCACCTCAATATCGGTGCTGGCCGTGTTGTATATCAGGACTTGGTGAAGATTAACCGCGCATGCCGCGACAACTCTATCCTTGAGAACGTAGAGGTAGTTAAGGCTTTCGAGTATGCTAAGGCTAATGGCGTGAATGTGCACTTCATGGGTTTGGTATCGGATGGTGGTGTACACTCATCACTCGATCACCTCTTCAAGCTTTGCGACATCTCAAAGCACTACGGCATTGACAATACCTTTGTTCACTGCTTCATGGATGGTCGTGATACTGACCCCCGCAGTGGTAAGGGCTTTATTGAGGCTTTGGAGAAGCACATGGCTCAGTCAACTGGTAAGATTGCATCTATCATCGGTCGCTACTACGCTATGGACCGCGATAAGCGCTGGGAGCGTGTTAAGATTGCATACGACCAGCTTGTAAATGGTGTTGGCGAGAAGTCTTCGAATATGGTTGCTGCTATGCAGGCGTCGTATGATAATGGTGTTACGGACGAGTTCGTTTTGCCTATCGTAAATGTTGATGCTGAGGGTAACGCTATTGGTACTATCAAGCCTAACGATGTTGTTATCTTCTTCAACTATCGTAACGACCGTGCTAAGGAGCTTACAATCGTGCTCACTCAGCAGGATATGCCTGAGCAAGGTATGCACACAATGCCTTTGTACTACTGCTGTATGACCCCATAT
>JAEZPN010000032.1 GCA_023413645.1 Bacteroidota bacterium | reverse complement strand
TAATTACGTACCATGGGCACACGTGTGAGTGCCTCCTTAAGCTCTGCCGAGGGCACGAATACGACCTTACCATCCTGAACGGCCTGCTCGCCTATGATACCATCTTCGAGTACGACTCTTGCCCAGTAAGCCTCCTGGCCACCCTCAGTGTAGAGAGTGTTTATCACGCGGCGCTCATGCTCACCGAGGATATAGTTCGAAGAGCCATCCTCGTTGATTGCCACTGGCGAGTTTGCCACGAGATGGATTGTACGCTTGTAGTTAGATTGACCGAGCTCGACAAGGAACTTATACTCCGTATCCTTCTCTACGCCAAAGCCATTTACCGCTGCGGCATCACACACCTGCACGAGGTAGCCGTTCTCATCGAACACCAAGAGGTGTAGCGATGTGATTGCGGGGTTGGCGAAGGAGCGTGTATCCTGCATCTCAGGCACCACGATGCTCGCCTCGACAACGACCTTGTCATCACCCACTGCTGGGTATTTCACACTCGGCATATCCTCTCTTACGCACGCCGCAAGAGCAAACATCGACGCTATGATTAGAAATATCTTTTTCATTGCAACACTATATTACAATCTATTTAACTCTCTGTAGGTAGGTGTCATACACACCATCCGCCTTCATATCCGCCACATTACCCTCGGCGCCCCAAAGCAACTTTTGCATAGAAGTATCGTTACACTTATCCTTCCAATACCAAGTGTCGTAAACGCAACGTACGGACATTGCTTGGCTTGTTGTTGGCGAGAAACTACCATCAGTATTCAAGAAAGTACCCGATGCACTAATATATGCGGTACCATCCACAAAAATCTGTGGCAACTTACCCTGCGCACACAACTTACCTACTACCTCCAACTCAGCAGTTGTTGGGAGACGCCAACGGCCCGCTGGGTAGCCTGCCTCTTGATATCCTGCGCAACGATTATAACCGCTATCTGCAGAGTAGAAATATTGATCTGCATTACCACACGTTGAGCAGTGTGAGGCAACAATAAACTCTGGAGCCACAAGATTCTCAGAATTCTCCACAAGAGTACCACGATATCCCTTGATTGTTGTCACACTCAACTGGTCAGGCTGAACAGGATAATCTGGAGCTCTGCTAGTTGTGCCGTGATCATAACCAGGGAATATTGTAATATCAGTTGCCTCTGCTCGTGGGTCTGCTACAAGATAATTTGCTGTGGTTTCATCAAATGCCGTTACGGTAATCTGATACATATTGTGGATTGTACTAGCCTGCGACTTACCACCAATACCTACCCAATAAACTTTTGTACCGTTATATGTAGGACAACCATTGCCAGCGCTACCCCTTGAAGTTGACCACGTTTCCCAGTTATTACCATTTACGTTGATATAGTTCCATTTACCCTCAATTCCTGCATTAACCGTTACATACATAGCGGGATACTGCACAAAGGTGATATCCTCGTAAATATCTGGATTATTCTTATGGTAGACACGCACAACGGTAGTCTGAACATAGAAGTCATAGTCTTTATCGTTATCCGAACGGGTATTATCCAAACCGTGTGTGAATGTTACAATACCATCTGGTGCTGAAACGGTTTTACCCTTAAACGTAGTAGAGGTCATAGAGACTCCATTCAGATAAAAATCCTGAAACGAAGAACCAGATACAACAACGTCATTTTGAGTCTTCCAAGGGCTAATAGTTGTAGACAAAACCTCACACAATACCTCATCTGAGCTCTGATAGCCAACCGAGAACTCCTCGATATTCTTCATAACAACATAGTTGCTATCCACAACGAGGTATGTGGGCTTCTGAAGCTTAACCTCAACATTCTCGCCAACCCAGTCGAGAACCTCGTAGCTATACTCGCTCTCGGTAAGTTCCTCCAAGTCACCAAGCACACCTACACGCAAGTTGATGCGATAGTGCTTATTACGAACGAGCTTAAGGTCGTTCATATTGATGGGCACGAAGTAGTTATAGTAGGTAAGGGTCTCCGATGTGTCACCCTGAATCTTCCAGGGCACAGAGAGCATGATGTATGCCTCATTCTTAGCGCCATCAGCCCAACGTGAGCTGTAGGTATAGAGGGGCACGACATGGTCGATGGTAGACCAGCCCGACACACCCTCAACATCCTGACTACCTTCGTATGTTGGAGAGGTTGCACCATAATCACTAAATATGGGGCTCATCTGGATACCAACAGCATCGGCATAGATACTCTGACCCGCAGGCATGGGGAAGGTGTTGTTAGTGTCCACATCGCTACCATTGTCGATATAACCCTTATTTACAATGTTTCGATAGCTAAACGAAAGGTGCTCAAGCAATGGAACCCATGTCTTACCATCTATCTCAAGGCTCTGAGCAATGGTTGTGCGGAAGGTAATCTTCGAGGCTGCACGAGTGATGTAGACGCTACCCGAGAGGTTGTTTCCACTCTTGGTAACGGTGCTAAGCTCACTATCCATAACAAAGCTCGCCTGGGGCTTGATATTGTTAATAGCACCATACTTTGTATTGACACTGCTAAGGTCAAGGCTCTGCATAGCATCGAACTCCGCCTCAATCTCCATGGCCTTAAGCTTTGCGATTGAGGTATTCTCGTAGAGGCCATTAGTAGCCACGGTACGACCCGTATTGTAGTTTGCGATGACGTAGATGCCACAGCTATTTGCTCCATTTGCAAAGAGTGTATTGAGTGCAGCTGCAGGGATTGAGAACGTAACACTCTCGAACTTATCTCTTCCATTGAGGCCATCCAACCTTGTTGCAAAGGTTGCATCGCTGCCCTCTGCGCCATTGGCATAGAGGAATATCTCGAGGCTTGTGATAAGATTCTCATTAAGCGATATAAGGGCTGTGTCATCGTCATTACTGCCCTCGCCCACACCATTATCAGGGGTGCTGTAGCGCGTGTGGTCGCCCAACGAGAGTGTGAGCGTAACCTCGCCATCACGCTTGCTGTCGAACTCCCTATCCGAGGCAATGCAGCCAACAAGGCCAACAGCACAAATTATGCAAACAATATGTAATATATACTTTCTCATATCTCTAACCTATTAGTTACCAAGTGGCTGTATCAATTGGTAGTTAGCATTATTAGGTAAGCCCGTAAGACCATAGACCTTATAGGTACGCTCCTGACCGCCCCAAGTCTTCTTAGCTGAAATCTGAAGTTCCACAATGTTATCGGAGGTAGCACCCTGAGTTGCAGAGTTTACCTTCGCATTCTTGATGTTAAGGGTAATGCGGTTAAGGGTGTTTATATCTCCCGAGATAACCGTAGAATTGTTATCGGCAAAGACAATAGCTCCGACCTCACCCTGAATAGTAACCAACTCAGCATACCATCTACCACCCTCAGGGGCACGAAGGCCAAAGTCGAGAGATGCATAGCCACCACCCAATGAGCCAAGGTCGACAATGTCGTTGCGCGTCTCGGTAATGCTACCCACGGGCAATGTCTCTACAGTACCATTAGGCTTTACGGTAGTCTTACCGCCATCGCTTGCGGGGGTTGCCGTGCGCCACATTAACATATCCTGATCCGACACAGTAACGGTATTCTGATAGTCCATAACCTGCTCCTTGTCGAGTAGCCACTCGTTGACGATAACATCGAACGACATCTGACCACCAGCATCTACCGTAGCCATAATCTGGTAGTCGTGGTTGCGCACGACCTTACCAAGAGGAGTGTAGACCTCGCGGGTCTCGCCATCAACCTGATACTTGACATACATATTGTAGCCATCACCCTCTTGGGTTGTATAATCGAACTCCTCGGGCGTTGGGGCATCGTTGTTATTCTCGAAGAGGAATGTCGATGCCACCCATGTGTATGCGCCACCAACGAGGTTTGTCAAGGCGTTGGTTGTGGCAATATTGTTTACAGACGTAAAGCCGCTGTTGCTATTCTTCATCTGATATACCACATCGCTTACGGCAGTGGGTACACCCCACCACCAGTTCTCTGCTTCGGCATTGGGCTCGCCACGCTGAATAGCCTCACCATTTGAGCCTACAGCCTGCTCGGCGCTGCGTGTGAGCACCTTACCTGTGCTATAACCACTCTTAGCCACAACCTTAGCATCGAGGATATCTACATCGAGACTCTCGCTCGAGCGGCTTACAAAGAACTGTGTCTTAGCCACGGCACGGTATACTGGCAGGTTGAGCTGATAGCAATTATTCGAGTGGGTGTTGTCCGACGTGATTGTAAAGGTTGTCCAGTTCGAGATTGGCATAACCTCGGGAGTAAGACCCTCATCATCGGGATATGTATTCCAGAATGCACCACCGTTAGAGAATGTTGCACTCTTAATCTGGCCCCATGTGCTATCGGCGCTGAGGTTAGAACCGGTGAACGACTGGGTATTTATAACGGCTACAAGCAGATAGTCCTGCGAGCCATCGCATATGGGCAGAGGCACATGTACGCTGATGCTACCGTAGTTGTTCAAGCCATATACATAGCGGCTACCCTTAGCCTTTTCGCTATCATCGATTGCGGGCACACCATTTTCATCTACATTGCACTGGAAGGCCCATATCCACGCATCGGTGATGGCATCACCCTGTACGGTACTTGTTGTGCCCGCACGAGTGAGGTTTACCGAGAGCTGAGCTACCTCCTGACGGTATGCCTCCTCCTTAATACATGAGCTAAGGAGCGCAATACCACAGATGGCAATAAGATATCTCATTACTTTATTCATAAAGCGTTCCTTAACTAATTTTTACCATAAATTGGATCGCGGTGCTCAAGCATCCAGCTGGGGATTGTGACGATTACCTCATCGGCAAACTCCACAATCATGGGGATGAGAGCCTCCTGCTTTGTTATGTCCACCTCGTAGAATGCCTTGAGGAACTCCGCGAGAGAGACAGTGAAGAGCACTCGCTCGGTTGCCGACTCGATAATCTCAAATGCGAGTGTGCTGTCGGCGGTGTGACGAAGGATGTTGAACGAAGCCTCGTACCATCCTGTCTCGTTGTCGAGCATGAGTGTTGGGTTGTAGGCAACAAGATTGCCCATAGCCAAGTTCTGGTCTACAACAGTAGCATCCTCCTGATAGAAGTCTGTGCGGCTGCTAACGTCTACAAGTCGCAACTTGAGGTCGCTCTGTGTAGCCTGTGCATTGATGTCGCTACCCTCGGGGATGTAACCCTTAACGGTCACAGTAACCTTCTGATGTGAGGAGTAGAGACGTACTTTTGTCTTAAAGTTGACATCATCGGGTATGTCAACAACTTTCGAACCCAAGTATAGAGGGTCATTTCCCTCAACCTCGGTAGTTGTACAATCGGGATGGCTATAGAGAATTTCAGACATATTGCCCGAATCTATGTTGTAAACCTCTGTGTGCTGCTCGGTATTGGGGTTACCGAGAGCCACAAAGCGGTATCTGCCACCCGTAAGCATTAGCTTTACGCCTTGATACTTATTTAAGTCGTCCTGCTCCAAAATGATGGGGTTCTCCCTTCCCAACTGGGAAGTGGACACCATCTGGTCATTTTCATCAAAGACGTAGAGACTAACGCGCTGAATGTACTCTGGAAATACGTCAGTATCTCCGTCGGCGAAGTACTCGAAACCGATACAACGCTCGCAGCCCTCGAGATTCTCCTTGATGCAGCCCGTGAGCAGAACGAACGAGACGAGCGGCAAGCACAAGTAGAGAATGTGTTTAATAACTTTTTTCATTTTACATTTTGCGGCGTCAACACGCCTTTTTAAGGTTTTATCGCAACGTATATTGCTGCGATGGTTCTTAGTCTTGTTGCACTCACCAAAGAGAGGCAACACTCTCGATATAACCAAATAATCGTTAAAAAACTCTGCTCCCCTCCCCATTCGAAGGGGAGCAGAGATGTGTTTAGGCTTTAGGCCTCGTTTGCTTTATTAGCCGTAGATTGGATAACGAACCTCAACAACCCAAGGCACAACATTTACAGTTACAAGAACACAGATACCGTCCTGAGCTTTGATGTTGTTCTGAACAAATGTAAGGTCGATAGTGTAGATGTGACCAGCCTCAAATGTGTTACCATTAGCCTCTGTGCTACCAGCAGTAGTTGTAAGACCTGTAACAGTCAAAGGAAGGTTGCGGCTTGCCAAAACATAGTCATAAGCATAAGCATCAATATCTACAGTAAGACCGCCGAACTCGCAAGGAAGAACATTCCATGACCATGCACCCTTTGCAGGAGCATAAGAGTTAGAACGGAGTGCAGCATCGGGCTGAGTGTTAGGGTCCTTTACAGCATTTGCTGGGTTGTAGTCACCGTAGAGAGTAGCGCCGAAGTTGAGAGCAGTGTGTGACTCAGTTGCACCTGTCCAAGTAAGGCTCTTGAGTACCAACTCATCCAAGTCGTAAGTAGCAGGATCACCATCAGCGTTCAACTTACCAAGATCTGAACAAGTGATGCTGTGAATCTCGAAACGAGCCAAAGCAGGAGCTACAGTTACATCTGCCTGCCATACATGGTAGAAAGCATCACCTACACGGTGAGTCTGGTTTGTGTCGTAAAGATTTGCAACACCGTAAAGAACAATATCACCAACCTCACGGTTCAAGTTCTTAGCCTCATCCTTTGCCAATGCCTCAAGTGCAGAGAGATTAGTAGTGCCATCTGCGATAGTGATATCACCCTCCTCGAAACGAACTACAGCAATCTTCTTAACATCAGCGGGAACCTTGTGCCACATATACTTACCAGTGTCCTCATCCTTAACATAAGCATCACCCTCACCCTTGTGAGTGTCGTCAGTTGTACCTGCAGAAGTAAGTTTGTCATGGAAAAGGATAGTACCATCAGTCTTAGCGAAGAGAACTACCAACTCATCGTTTGTAGCACAAGCCACAGCTGCACCCTTAGCTGTATCGCCACCATCAGCACGAGTGTAGTTCTCGTTAAGGATAGAAATCTGAATGGTCTTGCTCTCTGTGTCAGCGTAAGAGGGCAAATTCTCCTTCTGGCAAGATGCGAGTGCACCAAGTGCCAAAACGGCTACGAATAACTTTTTCATAGTCTTTTAAGTTTAAAATTAGTAAAATTGTTTGTTAATTATTTGGTTATTAGTTTGTTCTAAATTGAGTCGAGATGCTTTTCCATCTCTGCAAGGTTGTGCTTAGCATCCTCGTTGCCCTGTGCTGCAGCCTTAGTAAGTACCTCACGTGCCTTGTCATACTCCTGCATAAGGATGTATACATAACCCTCGGCAGCCTGAATGCGGGCATCCTCCTGATTGCTTTGCTTGAGGATTGCGAGAGCCTTATCGTATTTACCCTCCTCGAGAGCGAGATTTGCAGCGTTCACAGCAGCAGCTACAACCTCGGGATAGAGTCTTACAGCAATCTTAAGAACATCGTTATACTCCTCAGAACCTGGTTCATAGCTTCCAGCAACCTTATACATCTCATCCACAGAGAGCTTCTTGGGGTGCTCATAGATAAGGCGGCGTGCCTCCTCGAGGTCGAAGTTACGAATCTCGTAGATAATCTTATAGTCGTTGCGACGCAACTTAGGATACATCTCGTTCATCAAACGTGTGTAGATGTCCGAAGGCTTCAACTGCGAGAGTTTATAGTCCTTCTGGTCGAGCGAGAGGTTTGAGTCGATAATATCGTAGACCTTATCGCGATAGAGCAAACCTGGCGTTGCATCCACCAACTCGCGCAAGCCTACCCAATCCTCACCGCAACCAATAGCCTCGATAAGATTGCGCTTTACACCCGTCTTACGCGACACATAGTTTGCCAACGAGTTAGCTCGATTCTCCGAAAGCACCTTATTGTGATACTCCGTAGCCTCGGGAGATGCCCAACCCTCGATGGTGATAGAGGTGATGGTGAGATCCTCATCGTCATCCACCTTGGTGATAGACTCGATAATTCCCTCAAGCTCCACAGCGTTATTCTTGTAGTTTTCCAAAATCTCGTAGCGGTCAACCCAGAAATTGATATATGCGGTGTGAGACTCATTGCGTACCTTGATAGGCTCGGGATCGGGGGCTATGAACGACCACACATACTTAGGCTCGTAAATCTCGTGGCCAAAATCTGCGAGGGGCTTCTCCTTCTCGCCACGCAACTTACCACAGCCACACAAACCCTCACGGATGGCTACTGTCGAGCCACGCATCCACTCTTCGAAGCCGAAGCTCGCAGAGTAATCGATGACCTGCTTCACGCCCGCCTTCTTCTCTGCACGCTTCGCAACTCGCTGTGCAGCAAAGGGGTTCTCTGTCTCTGACTGCTGACCCTCACGCATGTAGTAGATATAGGCGCGGCGTCCCATAAGCTCTACTGAGGGCATGGTATACTTACGCTCGCCATCGGTAACAATAGGCGTGATGATGATAGTCTCATCTTTGCCCACCGAGATGTTTGAGATATCGATATCCATAGTTACCGAAACCTCGCCCTTGTCGCGTGAAACCTCGAGGTTACGAATCTCACCATCCTCGGCATAGAAGAGCTGCTGCGCAGAGGCCGATGTGGCAAGCATAAATGCCATATATAGAAT
>JAEZPN010000031.1 GCA_023413645.1 Bacteroidota bacterium | reverse complement strand
GTGTAAGCTCTATGCCACGCAACGACTCGTTGAAGAGCTCGTAGTGGAAGTAACCCTCCATATTACGCTCATAAGCGGCCGACAGCGAGTCGAGGAGATATGCTTTATCTGGATTCTCCTTGCGGAAGCGCTCCTCGTATGCGAGCTTTTTAGAGTATGTGCCGAGACGGTTGATACCCTTAACCTCGCCCTGCCACTTCTTCCATGCGTTGGCGATGTTCGCCTGCTTAGCAGCATACTTGATACGTGTCTCTACAGACTCTGCCTGTGCAGCACCGATGATGTCGAGGCGCTGTGTGCGGAGGTCGATCTTCAAGGGGTCCGAAATCTCGGCGATGTACTTAACGGCGTCAGATGTGATATACTCCTGAGTGTTGCCAGGGAAACCGTAAATCATAGTGAAGTCACCCTCCTTTACGCCCTTTGTCGAGATCTTGAAGTGGCGTGCAGGTGTGTATGGCTTGTTCTGGGCGCTATATGCTGCGGGCTCATTGTTCTCGTTAGCGTAGATGCGGAAGATCGAGAAGTCGCCAGTGTGGCGTGGCCAGATCCAGTTGTCGTTGTCGGCACCAAACTTACCAATGGCTGTTGGAGGTGTGCCCACAAGGCGCACGTCGTTGAACTCGCGGTAGATGAAGAGGTATGCCATGTTGCCGTAGTACATAGACTCTACTGTCGCGCGGAAGCCAACACCCTCGGCCTCAGCCTTAGCGATGATCTCCTCTTTTGTCTCGCCCGCTGCGAGGCGCTCTGTAACCTCCTCCATGCGTACGAGGATGTGTACCTTAAGGCCGGGGCAGGGCAACTCCTCCTGGTGGTTCATAGCCCAGAAACCGTCGGTGAGGTAGTCGTGCTCGACGCTTGAGAGTGCCTGGATTGCGTCGTAGCCGCAGTGGTGGTTCGTAAGGATAAGACCCTTCTCAGAGATGATTTCACCAGTACATCCACCGTCAAATAGAACCACAGCATCCTTCATAGAGGCTTTGTTGATGGAGTAGATGTCCTCAGCCGAGAGTTTGAAACCCTTAGACTTCATGTCGCTGATGCGCGATGAGATAAGTGATGGAAGCCACATACCCTTGTCCGCAACTGCGGTGAACGTTGTTGCAAAGAGCAACGCAAAAATTAGGAGTGAACGTTTCATGTTGTTATTGTATTAAATTTGATTTTTTCTGGTTAGTAGCACGAGGGTAGGCGCTCGATGAAGCACTCCAACTCGCGGTATAGTCGCTGCACGGGCAGCCCCATGACGTTGTAGAACGAACCCTCGATAGACTCTATGCCGCAGTAGCCTATCCACTCCTGGATGCCGTATGCACCAGCCTTATCCATGGGGTGGTAGTTCTCGACGTAGTAGGCTATCTGCTCCTCGGTTAGTGTTGCGAAGCGCACTTTGCTCTTAGATGAAAAGCTGCGCTCGTAGTCCGTAGAGCGTAGTGTTACGCCCGTTACTACGCAGTGCTCACGGCCCGATAGGCGTGCTATCATGGCGCGTGCCTCAGCCTCGTCGGCAGGCTTACCCAATACCTCGTTACCCAATACTACGGTGGTGTCGGCGGTGATGAGTATGTCGCCGCACTGCAGGGGCGTGGGGTAGGCGTGGCTCTTGAGCTGCGATAGGTACTCTGCCACCTCCTCTGCTGGTAGCGTGGCGGGATATACCTCGTCGCACTCGAACTTTGGTGCCAGACGATATGCTATTCCCGTAGCCTGCAAAAGCTCGCGTCGGCGTGGGGATGCCGAGGCGAGTATTATGTTGAATGACTTAAGTTTATCGTGTAGTAGCATCGTAAAACACTTTTATCCTACAAAGGTACTCAATTTATTTGGAATACCAAAATATGAGTGCGTTGGTAAAATAAAACTACCCCAAGCCTAAGGCTCGGGGTAGTTGTGTTTGGGTGGTTTAGTGTTACTTCTTGATAGTAAGCTCGTCGAGCAACCACTCGGCACCAGCGTACTTCTCGATTACGAACAAGACATAGCGGATGTCAACAGCGATGGTGCGCTGCAACTCGGGCTCGAATGCCACGTCGCCAGACATAGCCTCCCAGTTGCCGTCGAATGCCAAGCCGATAAGCTGACCCTTCTTGTTCATTACGGGTGAACCTGAGTTACCACCTGTGATGTCGCAGTTCACGAGGAACGCGATGGGAAGGTCGCCATTCTTATCTGCATAACGGCCGTAGTCCTTCTGGGCGTAGAGCTCCTTCAAGCGCTCGGGCACGGTGAACTCAACGGGATTTGTGGGATCCTCCTTCGCCATTACGCCATCGAGAGTGGTGTAGTGGTTGTAGATGATACCGTCTGCGGGGCTGTAGGGCAATACGTTACCGTAGGTGAGGCGGAGTGTGAAGTTTGCATCCGATGCCCACGCCTTGTTAGGCTTCATCATCATAAGACCCTTGATGTAGAGGCGGTGACCCTCGGCGAACTTCTCCTCAGCAGCCATAACTGCGGGAACAAGCTCGTTGTAGAGCGTAAAGAGTGACAATGCGAGCTCATAAACTGGGTCGTTGTTAAATGCTGCCTCGCGAGCCTCAGCGTCAAGCGCCGCAATAGCCATAAACTTCTCATAGTTTGTAAGCTGTGAGTTGTCGTAGAGCCAGTCAACATAGGCGTCGCTGTTGCCGCCAAACTCTGCGTCGATCTTCTCGTAGATTGAGGGCAGGCGCTTGTTGTTCTCGCGGTAGATAGTGAACATGCGCTTAGCTACGTCGCGATCGGTAGCCTCGTCGTAGTCCTTGTAGAACTGCTCGGGGTTGAATCGGCCCAACATGGTCTGTGTGAGCTCCACCGACTGGAAGAATGCCTCAGAGAGATACTGCAATGTAGCGTTCTCCTCCTTAGCCTCAGTCTGCGACTGCTCGATAAGGCTCAAGGCATCCATGAAGCGCTCCTCGGGGAGGGTGTTCTTGTTTGCCCAAGCCTGGAACTCAGTCTCCTGTGCAACCTTCTTGTCGCGTACGTTGAGCTTCTCGATGCCGCGTGACATACCGATAGAGTTCTTCCAGTAGTTTGCCGAGCGTGCGAACTTAGCGTCGTACTTGATACGTACAGCCTGGTCTGCGTCCATGTGCTTGCGCAAGATTGCCTGACGCTCGCCACGGATGTAGATGCGCTGTGGGTTGTCAACCTCCAACATGTAGTCAATCTCGTAAGATGTCTTGTAGCGCTCAGTAGAACCGGGGAAGCCCATGATCATACCGAAGTCACCCTCCTTGATGCCCTTGAGTGAGATGTCGAGCCACTTCTCGGCCTTGTAGGGCACGTTATCCTCAGAGTATGCTGCGGGGCGGTTGTCCTTGCCAGCATATACGCGGAAGATTGAGAAGTCGCCAGTGTGGCGTGGCCACATCCAATTGTCGGTATCGCCACCAAACTTACCAATAGATGAGGGAGGAGTACCTACCAAGCGTACGTCGGTATATGTCTCGTGTGCGAAGGCGAAGAACTGGTTGTTACCGAAGAAGCCGGGGATGATGATGTCGTAGCCAGGATACTGAGCCTTGAGCTCGGCAATCTTTGCCTGCTTGTTGGCTGTAACAATCTCGTCGAACTCCTGCTGTGAAGCGGTAGAGGGGATGTTGCCCACGATGTCGGCTGTGACATCCCAGATGTGGCGTACGAAACGCACTGATAGGCCCTCTGCGGGGAGCTCATCGGCGTTGCATGTAGCCCAGAAACCATCTGCAAGGTAGTCGTGCTCAACAGATGAGAGCTGCTGAATAGAGTCGTAGCCGCAGTGGTGGTTGGTGAAGATGAGGCCTTCGGGCGATACGATCTCACCTGTACAGCCGCCACCAAAGATTACGATAGCATCCTTGAGCGATGACTTCTCTGCAGAGTAGATATCCTCGGCCTTGAGTTTGCAACCGTGTGCCTTCATATCCTTCTCGTTCATCTTCTTGATGTAGGGCAATAGCCACATGCCCTCATCTGCCATGGCTGAGAACGATACACCAACCAAAAGCAAAAGTGTTAATAGTTTCTTCATACTCTATCTGATTTTATGTATTGATTTTGTCTTTCGCGCGCGTACGTGTGCGCATAATATTAAATTGGAGTGTTACTTCCACACGAGGGGTGCTCCCGTAGCCTCGAGCTCGGCATCGGTAAGCTCCACGGTGATGTTGCCAAACTCTTCACCTACAATCTCGTTTGCCGCCTCATAGAAGAAGGCGATGCCGCTGTCGGTGAGATATGTGGTTGAGGGGAGGTAGAGGTATTCGGGTTTGTTCACATAGAACTTCTCGCCATACTCCGCTTGTAGCTTGTCGTATACAACGCCAATGAGCGTCTCGCTCCACTCGCCATCCGATAGGTAACTGAAGTCGTAGGCATTGCCCAAAGCGAGGTCGTAGCACTCGTAGGTGTGGATAACCATGGGGAACATGCCACCAAAGTCGGTCTCTACAACTGTGTCGTAGCACACTACGCTATCGTTGCGCACAAGCGACGCCACCTGGTAGAGGTGAAACTCGCACTCTATGTTTGCCATGTTGTACATCTGCATACTGTCGTAGAAAGCATTCTTAAAGTTCTCGCACGTGCCCTGCAACTCCTTCTCCTCGGGGATGAAATCACCGAAGGTGGTGATGAAGTTCTGCTCCTCGATAAGTGCGAGTGCCTTGCTCTCTGCGGTGTTTGCAATCTGCTCATACGACACCGAGAACGAGAAGAGGCCCTCGTCGACGAACTCATACTCGAAGGTCTTGAACTCGGGAGTTACGATGTCGCTCTTTTTTGTCTCCTCGGCACAAGCCACCGCACATACCGCTGCGATGGCAAGTATATAAAATCTGAGTCTTCTCATACCTAAATATTTATTATCGTAGCGTAAAGATACGAACTTTTATCGGAAATGCAAATAACTTTCGATTTTCTGCTTTGAAATATGATGCTTTGTCTTTTAGTGTGAGCGTGGTGTGGTGGCCTAAAAATAGGTGCGGCAGCGGTGTTGTGAACCTAAAAATGCGGGGTTTTCAAGAAAAATTACAAAAAATTGCATTTTTTTTGCGAAAAAATTTGCAGAATAAAAAAAAGGCCGTATATTTGCAACGTCAAAAGGGGATAAGCCTAATGACAACACAAGCTGGTCGATTCATCTAAGGGCTAGGATACCTGCCTCTCACGCAGGACATAGGGGTTCGAATCCCCTATCGACTACTAAAAATCAACGGGAAGATGTCGCAAGACATCTTTTTGTGTTTTATACCGGTAGGCTATGCAGCGACATATTGATATCAACGACTTCAACTATCCGCTCCCCGATGAGCGCATAGCAAAGTTCCCACTCGAGGAGCGCTCTTCGTCGAAGCTCCTTATCTACGACAACGGCACCATCACCCAGAGTAACTTTCGCAATGTGGCAGAGTATCTGCCCGAGGGCGCTATGCTTGTATTCAACAATACACGTGTGGTGCGTGCTCGCATCGTGATGCACAAGGCGTCGGGTGCGCGCATCGAGGTCTTCTGCCTCGAACCCCACAACCCCGCGGACTATGAGCGTGCCTTTCAGCAGCGTGGCGAGAGCGAGTGGAGCTGCATCGTGGGTAACCTCAAGAAGTGGAAGGAGGGCGAGGTAGGCATCGACTTCGACTTTGCGGGTGAGAAGCATACGTTGCGTGCCGAGATTGTTGAGCGCGGCACACGCGAGCATATCGTACGCATGCGCTGGTCGGCTGACTGCACCTTTGGTGAACTCCTCGAGGAGCTCGGTCGCATACCCATTCCTCCATATCTCAACCGCGAGAGTGAGGAGATTGACAACACGCGCTACCAGACTGTCTATGCTCGCTATGAGGGCTCTGTGGCAGCACCCACGGCGGGTCTCCATTTTACTGAGGCGTTGATGGAGGATATGCGTGCTAAAGGTTTTGGTTTTGAGGGTGTTACACTGCATGTTGGCGCTGGTACTTTCCTCCCTGTTAAAGATGAAAATGCTGCGGATCACCCCATGCACACGGAGCACTTCTCGGTAACGCTATCTACGCTCGAGGCGTTGCTTTCGCGTGCAGAAAATATCGTTGCTGTGGGTACTACAT
>JAEZPN010000087.1 GCA_023413645.1 Bacteroidota bacterium | reverse complement strand
TAATTAGCAATGTGAGATTGCCACGAGCCTAACGGCTCTCGCAATGACGGTGGATAGTGTATGGTCAGCGAGGAGATGCTTCGACTTCGCTCAGCATGACATCTCATATCGACAAAAAAAATGGAGGTCACCAAAGCGGTGTCCTCCATTCTCTTTTTATGCTATCCTACGCGATGCTTAACGTCGGGCAATCGCATGATTTAGACTATCTTACGCGAATACACGTATAATTATCAAGTAGTAGGGTGTTGTTATCAATAAACCTCACAGACCAAACTCTCATCGAATCGAGAAGTGAGGAATTATACTCCTCCTTATGCTCCTGCTCGTCAGCCAGCAAAAGCTCCTTCATCATGGGTATAAGCTGATTATACTCCTCTGAATATGGCGTGATTGAGATATCATCGCAGTCTGTCTCAATATCGATATTACTCAACGACAACGTACTGCCAGACAACTGCCATGTAAACTCTGCATCTATCTCGATTGTCGCATACAATGTGTATTGGTCATCCAATTCGATCTTGGTATCTGCCTCGACTTCTAGCTCACCATCGCCATCAGCGTCGAATGCGATGGTGTACTTTGTACACTCCAAACCGTCGTCCCCTAAGATAGAAGTATCATTTAACTTCCACTTACCCACAAGCAGCGACGACTGCGCCTTAGCCTCAACTGCGAATGCTGCAACGAGCAACATTACCGCCAATGTAATTACTCTTTTCATACCGTACAATATTTAAGTTAGTTGATATGTTCCACATGTAGGAAGACCTCATCGCCAAGGTCGAGATGTGGTTCAGCCTCAAAAAGGCCAAAGACCGCAGAGCCCGAGCCAGACATCGCGGCATACACTATCTTACGCGAATACACGTTTCATCATCAAGTTGTATGATGTCGTTATTAATAAACCTCACAGACCAATCTCCGATCAAATTGAGAGATGTGGAAGTATACTTCTCCTTATGCTCCTGGTAGTCAGCCAGCATAGCCTCCTTCATCATGGGTATAAGCTGATTATACTCCTCTGAATATGGCGTGATTGAGAAATCATCGAAGTCAAACTCAGTATCGATATTACTCAACGACAACGTACTGCCAGACAACCGCCATGTAAACTCTATATCCATCTCGATTGTCATATACAATGTGTATTGGTCATCCAATTCGACCTTGCCATCGGCCTCCATTTCTACCTCACCCTCGCCATCAGCGTCGAATGCGATAGTGAACTTTGTACACTCAAAACCGTTGCCCACGTAAGTAGAAGCATCTTTTACCTTCCACTTACCCACAAGCTGCGACGACTGCGCCTTAGCCTCAACTGCGAATGCTGCAACGAGCAACATTACCGCCAATGTAATCACTCTTTTCATACTGCACTATATTTAAGTTAGTTGATATGTTCCACATGTAGGAAGATCTCATCGCCAAGGTCGAGATGCGGCTCAGCCTCAAAAAGGCCAAAGACCGCAGCACCAGAGCCCGACATGGCAGCATAGACAGCACCCGCATCCAACATACTCTGTTTCAGCGCCTTAATAGCTGAGTGCGCAGCAAAGATATGGGGCTCAAAGTCGTTCACAACACTACCCTGCCACTCTCTTTTATCTCGTTTTAGCAGCTCCGTAAGGCTCTCCGAGGGCATCTTGGGCTTGATACCCGAGTAGGCCTCCTTCGTAGACACACTCTCGCCCAAAGGCTTAGCAACAGCCAACCACAAGCCCCTCAAATCGACAGCAACGGGCGACATAACCTCACCACGACCCTCGCACAACTGCGGGGTGTTGTAGACAAAGAAGGGGGTGTCGCTACCCAGCTCCGCGGCAAGTGCCGCCAACGTGGGCTTATCCAAGCCGAGGTTGTAGAGGTCGTTAACGGCAACTACAACAGCCGTAGCATCCGAAGAGCCACCGCCCAAGCCAGCACCAAAGGGTACGCGCTTATCGAGCTTTATGCTGATGCCACCTACACCATATCGCTCCTGCATAAGGCGTGCAGCACGAACACACAAGTTCTTATCCACCGAGCAGTCAACCTCTATGCCCGAGCCCTCAAACTGCACGCCCTCACCCGCAATGCGCTCCACATCGACAACGTCGTAGAGTTCGCGCACGGGGAGCATGACGGTCTGCAACTCGTGGTAGCCATCCTCGCGCTTGCGCGTGACGAAGAGGCCGAGGTTTATCTTGCAGTTTGCCCTGATGGTCATAATATATAATGTATAGGGAGGTTACTTACCGGCGCACATGGCGTAGTCGCGCTGCAACTGCTCCTTGAGGTCGCTGATGGAGGAAAAACGCTTCTCGTCGCGCAGCTTCTCAACAAGCGTAACACGCAACTTGCGACCATACAGGTCGCCCGAGAAGTCGATGACATGGGTCTCTAAAAGCAACTCCTTGCCACCAACAGAGGGGCGTACACCCACATTCGACATCGCACGATAGCGAACACCGTCAATATCCACCGTTGAGCGATATACGCCACGCTCAACATCCTTATACCCCTCGAGGCTCATATTCGCCGTAGGAAAGCCTAATGCGCGGCCTATCTTACGGCCGTGGACCACCTCCGCTATAATATCTATCATAATTGCTATTTAGTCATTTGGTTTGTGAGCTTCTGCACGATGCTATACTCCGAGAGGAACTCGCGTGCGAAGACTCTGAGGATGGTATAGAGA
>JAEZPN010000025.1 GCA_023413645.1 Bacteroidota bacterium | reverse complement strand
CCACCTCTTCCCATTCCGAACAGAGAAGTTAAGCTCACTCACGCCGATGGTACTGCCTATTTAGGTGGGAGAGTAGGTAGCCGCCTCTTTAAGCCGAATCCGTAAGGGTTCGGCTTTTTTGTGTTTACACAAATGCCGAACCCCGGATTACGGCTTAAAGAGCCGGCTATTGCCGGTTATGTTTACAATCCTCCCCAAACCCCTCCGTTTGAAAAGGAGGGGCTTGTTGTAAGCCTTTGGCTTACCTCACCTGCGGTGAGTAATTTCCTCAGTGTCATATCTTCGTTTTGTACGATATCTACGGCACTCTATGCAAAAATTAAGAGGAGCAAGATTAGTGCTATATGCAAAAAGAATAGTCCGAATAGAATTTAGAGGTTCTTTCGAAGGAAGATGTGAATTTGGAACTATGAGATATTTTACTTAACTTTGCTTGAGAGGTTCTTAATCTCATATATTTCACAATTTAGTTTTTTGCACTATGAGACGGGTTATGTTTCTATTGTTTTGCTTAGGCACGATAAATCTTTATGCACAGGTTCCTGAGCTCGAGCCTACCTCCGTTGTAGACAACCCCTATACCGATCTTCAGGTTTGTGATAGGGTGGTGATGAAAGCGAGTACAGATTATGATTCATTGAGTGATGTGGAATTTGCTCTGCTCTGTTTTGTGGAAGAAGATCCCGTGTTAAGCCATTTTTATAGTGGTAATTGCAGCTGGTATTGTGGTGGACAGATTGACTCCGTTACGGCGTCGAGTGCGCTTGCGGATAGGTATGCTGCAGAGAATGCTCACGACTTTAGCATAGTAACAGCGTGGGTAGAGGGTGTGGAAGGCAATGGCGAGGGCGAGTATATCAAATACGCTTTCCCGGGCACATGTCCGCGCATAACGACGGTGCTTATTCACAACGGATATGTAAAGAATTGGGATGTATGGCGCGACAACGGCAGGGTGAAGAAGCTGCTGATGTACTACAACGATGAGCCCTATGCGATACTCAACTTACAGGATACTATGGGTTTACAAAGTTTCGATGTAGGCATCTTAGGTTATGAGGATAAAGATAGCGCGCCTGCTTGGTCGATAAAGTTTGAGATATTGGAGGTCTATCCTGGAAAGAAGTATGAGGATACTGCAATAACTGAGATATATTTCGATGGCATAGATGTTCATTAGGATAATAAAATAGCCTGTCTAACGCTTTAGACAGGCTATTTTTGTGTATCTACACCTTGCAGCGGTTAGTACATATAGTCGTACTGCGAGTAGCTCTTATCGTACTTCAAGTCGGCCAATGATGCTGCCTTAACGCCGATGTTAAATGCCCAGCTCTTATGGTTGCCGAAGGGTATCCACGTAAACGACATCTGCCAGCAGTGCAGATCACGCGTGATAGATATTGAGGTCATTGACATCTTACGCGCTGTGAAGTCGTAACCCGACGTCGCCGTGATCATCGTCTTGGGTGTCAGCTTAACACTGGCATTGAAGTTGATGGTCTGCTGTAGGTTCTTGGTATATCCCGTCGTGCCGTTATTTGTAAATCGGGCACTATAGTTGAAACTATAGTTAAAGCCGAAGTTCCACGGTATGGAGAAGTCGTAGTATTGGCCTGCCATCCATTGTCTTCGCATTGCGGGGTTGAGCTGACCATATGGGTCGCTCCATGAGTTGAAGTACTCGGCAGGGAACGAGGTGATGTCGTTACCCGCAACTTGACCCTTATTCTCGCGCGAGCGGAAGGTGTAGCCGAAGCTCCAGCTTGCCGACTGCAGACGACCGATGCTACCGCGGCTCCACATAAGCTTATTGTAGCGCACACCCTCGGGTGATACCTCGTAGGGGTCGAGCACAAGCGAGAGGTTGAGAGCGATATTCTGGTAGACCGTAGTACGTATCTGGATGGGCAGCGTAGATAGGCGCATAGAGTCCGCAAGGAAGTTATACGAGCCAGAGATAGATATCTGGTCGATAAGCTTCACCTTCTTTACCGTATCGCGTGTACGTATCTTAGCCTCGAGCGACTGCGAAAGACCGAACGTCAGGGCTAGCTGCTGACCGCTACTAGGCACGCCATAGGCGTTATCCGTAAATGGAGAATACACCTTAAACTTACCCGTTGTATCGGTCTGCACGGTCTCGTAGAAGCCGTACATCTGGCGACTGAAGTCGGGGGCAAAGTTAAAACCGACGTTTGGCGTAAGTGTGTGGCGCACAGCCTGTAACTTACGCTCACTCTTCTTGGCGGTATATGTACCATAGACCGTAGTATTCGCCGATACCGAGGCGTTGTAGTTATACAAGCGCCAGAAACCATACTCTGGATCGAGGGTCTCGACCTTACCTGCCTCCTCGTTCCACTCCTGGCGTACCTTCTTGAAGTACCAGCGCTCGGTATAGTTGAACGATGGGCTGACGTTGATATAGTTGAAGAGTGACAACGACGTAGAGATAGGAATGGTATGCTGGATACCATTCTTCATCTTTTGAAGTGTCTCCTTAGTGAATATCTCATCCTCGTTGGCATTCACGGTGTTGGTCATCTTCATCGAATAGCTCATCTTGATCTTCTCGTACCAGCGTGTCTTACCTACAGCCTCCTTACGCTTGAAGGGGTTGAAGCTCGCAACATTGAAGGTGATGGTGGGGAGTGTCACGGCGAGAGTTTTATCGCGTGAGTTCTGTGATACGGCCATGTTAAGGGCCAATGAGAAGGGGGTACCCTCCCAGTTCTTCGAGTACGAGATAGATGAGTTGGTCTGCGTTGCGAGGATGTCGTTCACGCTTGTTGCCGAGTAGCGGCTATAACCACTTGAGGTAAGGTTTACCGAAGCCGAGAATGTAGAGCCTGGGTTAGCCTTAGGATCCTGTGAGTGTGTCCACTGGATTTTGTAGTTGTTCTGCTGCACGAAGTCAGCCTCGCCCTTCTCACCCGTGCGGATTGCCGAGTACATAAGGTTGAAGTTACCCTTGAATTTGTAGCGCTTCACGTACTGCGATACGGCAGATACCTCCCACGAACCGAGCGTGTAGATACCACCACGGATTGCGAGATCCATGTGTTCACCGAGCTTGAAGTAGTAACCTAAGTCGCGGATAAAGAATCCCTTAGCATCCTCACCATAGGTTGGCATCAAGAGACCCGACTTGGGACCAGTCTGTACGGGGAAGAAACCCTCGGGGATACCGGGGAAGTAGATGGGCACATCCTCCATAACGAGGTAGGCGTAGCCCGTAACGACCTTCTTGCCGGGGATAACTTTTGCCTGCGTCATGGCGAGGTAGAAGTGAGGGTGGTCTGTACAGTCGCACGTAGTGTACATACCATGTCCGATATGAATAGTCTCATCGGGGTGCATCTTCACGCTGCTACCGATAAGCCAGCCATCTCCCTGCTGTGTTGCGATACCCTTAATCTTTGCCTTGCGTGTCTCGAGATTGTAGGTGATGGTATCCATAGAGTATGGTGAGCCACCATCCGAAAACTCGGGTTGTGTGTTACGTGGTGTGCCATCCTCGCGCAGGTTGGTAGTATCGGGGTAGCCGTGGGCAAAGATGTTCTTAGTCTCCATGTCCACGCGCATATAGTCTGCCTTGAGGTTCATGCCCTGATATGTAACATCACCACTTTTGTAGCTATGGATAAGCTTGTTTCTTGCATCGAAGACCACAGAGTCGACAGCCTTACCCTCGACGATATCGGAGAAGTGCATGCCTCCCGATCTGCGTGGTCCGCTATCCTTTGTGGCTCTTGTTGTGTCCTGAATGGTGGATGTCATGGCGGTAGAGTCGCTAGACCATAGGGTAGCGAAACTACCTCTGCTTGCGGCAGTAAGGCCGAAACAGAGTGCTGTGAACACCACGGTAAGCAACACCGATGGAAGATATTTTAACAAAATATGCCTCAAAATTCAATAATTTTTTGTAACTTTGCCGACGCATGTCGGCAAAACCGACAGGGGTGCTACGAGTCTCTCGACTTATGGCAAAGGCTGTGTGCTGTTGCATAGCGCGCAACAACCCGCAAATATAATAATAATTTTTGTAAACCGGAACATTTTATGAGAAATCTCATAATAACACTCATCGTCGTTCTCCTTATGCCTGTAGTTGCTAACGCACACCAGGGCACTAATGTTGTCGAGGAGGGGCGAAAAAGAGTGGTGGTGCTCGATCCTGGTCATGGCAACCCCCGTCCCGGTAAGGTTGTCGGCAAGATGCGTGAGGCAGATATAGTGCTCGACATATCGAAGGAGATACGCAGTCAGCTCGCTACGAGGATGCCCGACTTGGAGGTATACCTAACACGTCACAGCGATTCGTCGTACCACGCAAACCAGAATACCGACAACCGCATGCGTGCGGAGTTTGCAAATAGCAAGGGTGCAGACCTCACCATCGGCATCCACGCAAATGCTATCGAGAAACCCACGGTGAATGGTTGTGAGGCGTGGGTGTTGTCGCTCGATGAGGCGCTCATGAAGCAGAACGATAGCCGTGCCAATCTCTTTGCAGATGATGGCGATGCGTTGAGCATCAACGACTTGGATACTAAGTCTATGGGCTTTATCAAGGTGCTCACACGCCAACTCGATAACGAACCCCGCAACCGCATGTTTGCGCAGCAGTGTTGCGACAACATCAAGAAGCTCGGTCTCGGAAGCCTTGGCGTAAAGTCGGGTAAGATTTGGACCATGCTATACTATTTGGAGGGACATGGTGTGCTTGTTGAGATTGGCTACATGACCAATGCAAAGGATCTCGCCTACATAACCTCGGTTAAGGGTAAAAAGGAGATTGCTACGGCTCTCGCTGATGCTATTGTTAGCTTCTTCAACGGCTTGGATGCTATCTCAAATTCGGAGAGCGTAACATCTGCGCCTGCGGAGAGTGCAACCGATACAAAGCCCGCAACACCTGCCGCGGAGCAAGAGACGTTGGATAGTGGTTATGCCATTCAGCTTATCTCGAGCACATACGAGGTAGATACGAAGGACTACCAGTTTAAGAGTTATAAGGGTCGTGTGCGTCTGTTGATGGGCACGGGTAAATATAAGTACAAGTATTGCTATGGTAGCTACGCTACGCGTGAGGCTGCAAAGCAGGACTTGGCAGAGGTGCAGAAGACATTTAAGGATGCCTATATCATCTACTTTGAGGGTGACAGCATCGTGACTAAATAGTGTATATTAAAATTAAATAAGATATGAAACTAAGCAGTTTTTTCAAGGTCGGTACGTTTACCGTAATTGTGATTTTGGTGTCATGGTGGGGTATCAAGTGGCTCGGAGGCCAGAACATACTCCTTTCGAACAACATCTACACTGTCTACTATGACGATGTGACAGGTCTTATGGAGTCGTCGCGTGTCAAGATGCGTGGTGTCGAGATTGGTAATGTGCGCAGCATCAAACTCCTCGAGGATAAGGTAGAGGTGGAACTCTCTATCGATGCGGAGTATGCCGATATGATTCCAGATAACTCAGTTGCAGAGATTGCTTCGGCAGGTCTTATGGGTGGCATGGAGATCTACATCATCCAGGGTGATTCGGAGAAGGCTATGCCCGATGGTGGCACGTTCGAGGGTCGTGTACGTGCCGATATGCTTGGCTCGTTGGCCGATAAGGGCGGCGAGTTGCTCGATGGCTTGAATGTTACGGTTGAAAACCTCAATACTATCTTGGAGGAGAATGGCGAGAGCATAGGCCAGCTTGTTGCAAACCTCGAGTCTGTGACTGCATCTATCGACCAGATGCTCAACGCTTCGAGCGAGAATATCGAGGGTGCTCTCGGTGATTTGCGCTCGTTCACTACAATGCTCTCTGAGAGCTCTGCAAACATCGAGGCTATGATTACAAACCTTGAGTCGTTCAGCGGTGACTTGGCAGATGCAGACCTTGTTAATAAGCTCTCTACAACTGTCGACTCGCTCAACGGCGTTCTTGCAACCATCGAGAGCAGCGAGGGCTCTGTGGGTAAGTTGCTTAACGACACCGAGCTCTACGACTCGCTCACTACCGCAAGCGACAACCTCGGTTTGTTGTTGGAGGATGTCAAGGCACGCCCCATGCGCTATGTGAACATCTCTGTATTTGGTAAGTCTGCCGAGGAGATGGAGGCTAAGGCTGCGAAGAAGGCTGCAAAAGAGGCAAAACGTGCCGAGAAGGAGGCTGAGTAAATAGAAATATATAGATGTGCTGCACCTCGCAAGGGGTGTGGCACACCGAAAGAGTAGAGATGATATATCCATCGAATTTTGAACAGAGGGTCGGCTTCGACCGCATCAGGGAGCAGATTGTGGAGCGTTGCTCCATGCTCTCGGCTCGTGAGCTCATGGCTTCGGAGGGCTTCACGCGTTCGCGTCGTGAGGTTGAGGAGCGCTTGACGCTTGCTGATGAGATGCGCACGGTCTTGGCCATGGAGCCTGGCGCCGAGATTGGCGAGCAGGAGGACCTACGTTCAATCAACGATAAGATTGCTGTGGAGGGTTCCTACCTCATGGCAGATGAGTGCGCAGTGTTGCTTCGTGCGTTGCGAGGTGTGAGTGCCATTGTGGGCTTCATCCGTTCACGCAGAGAGGGTAGCTACCCCGCACTACGCCGCATGACAGAGCGTGTGCAGCTCTTCCCAGAACTTCAGCGCGAGATAGAGCGTGTGGTGGATGACAAGGGCGAGGTGCGCTCTTCGGCATCGCAGGAGTTGGCTGAGATACGTCGCGCCATTCGTGAGCACGAGGGTCAGGTGGCAAAGCGTTTGCAGCAGGTGTTGCAGAGGGCTAAGGCCTCGGGTATCGTAGAGGCTGATGCCATGATTTCGATACGTGATGGCCATGCCGTTATCCCCGTTGCTGCGGCAAACAAACGCAAGTTGGCGGGCTTCATCCATGATGAGTCTGCTACGGGACGTACCTTCTATGTCGAACCGGTGGAGGTTGTCGAGCTTAATAACGAGCTTCGCGAGTTGGAGTATGCCCAGATGCGTGAGATTGTGCGCATCCTTACGGAGCTTACTGCAGTGTTGCGTGGCGATGTCAAGGGTCTCGACCGCATTGAGGAGTACTTGACAAAGATAGATATGCTGCGTGCCAAGGCGCGCTGGGCGTTGGATAATGGCGCTGTTAAGCCCATCATCTCGACCGAGGGTCGTCTGTTGTTGCGTAAGGCGCGTCACCCCCTTTTGGAGCAGACGCTAAAGGCGCAGGGCAAGGCGATTGTGCCCCTCGATATGGAGCTAAACGCCGAGCGTCGCATACTCGTTATCTCGGGACCTAATGCCGGTGGTAAGTCGGTGTGCTTGAAGACGACGGGCATATTGCAGTATATGGTGCAGTGCGGCTTCCTTGTCCCCGTGTTGGAGAACTCGGAGTTCCCGCTCTTCGACTCGTTGATGATTGACATCGGCGACCAGCAGTCGTTGGAGAACGATTTGTCGACCTACTCGTCGCACCTTGTAAACATGAAGGCGATGCTCGCAGAGGCATCGGAGCATACGCTCATCATGATTGATGAGTTCGGCTCGGGTACTGAGCCCACGATTGGTGGCGCAATATCTGAGTCTATATTGGAGCGCTTCGTCGAGCGCAAGGCATATGGCGTTATCACTACGCACTATGCCAACATCAAATATTTTGCATCACGCAACGAGGGTGTGGCAAATGGTGCCATGGCCTTCGATGTTAAGAATATACAGCCACTCTTTAGTCTTGAGATGGGTAAGCCCGGTAGCTCGTTTGCTATTGAGGTGGCACGTAAGATTGGTCTTCCGGAGGACATCGTGCGTACAGCAATGGATAAGGCTGGTGAGGACCACATCAACCTCGAGAAGCAGTTGCGCGAGATTGCCCGCGACAAGCGCTATTGGGCCGAGAAGCGCGACCGCATCCGCCAAACCGACCGCAAGGTGGAGCAGCTCGAGCAGACATATACCGACCGCTTGCAGAGCATACGCGACGAGCGCAAGGTGATTTTGGATAAGGCGCGTAAGGAGGCTGAGGCGTTGATTGCCGAGGCTAACCGCACCATCGAGAATACCATCCGTACCATCCGCGAGTCGCAGGCCGACAAGGAGCTTACACGCCTTGCACGTAAGGAGTTCGAGGGCTTTGCCGATACGGTTGTGGACGATGCTGCTGAGAAGCATGACGACCACATCAAGCGCGAGATGGAGCGCTTGGCACGCCGCCGTGAGCGCAGAGAGGAGCGCCGTCAGGAGCGTGAGCGTGGCGTGGAACCAACACCCAAGGCCGAGGAGGTTAAGCCCGTGAAGATTGAGGTGGGCTCGAAGGTAAAGATTGAGGGACAGGATGTGCCTGGCGTTGTGCAGATGATAAAGGGCAAGAAGGCGCAGGTGGCATTCGGTCAGATGATGATAATGGTGGAGATGGAGCGTCTGAAGGCTGTGAGCTCGGCGGAGTACCGCGAGGCCACACGCCCCACAACGGCGCGTACGGTGGTGTCGGTGGACATCAACCAGCGCAAGCTCAACTTCCGCGACCATATAGATGTGCGTGGCATGCGTGCCTCGGAGGCGCTCGCCGCCGTCGAGGACTTGGTGGATGATGCCCTTATGGTGGGTGTCTCGGGCGTTACTATCCTTCATGGTAAGGGTACGGGTGCGCTCAAGGAGGAGATACGTCGCTACTTGCGCACGGTGCGCGATGTGGCAACAGTTGCCGACGACCATGCCGATAGGGGTGGCGCGGGCATCACTGTCGTTACGTTTAAGCGAGACTAATAAACTTGATATATGAATTACCTATTGTCTGAAATTGCCCGTATCGTGGGTGGTGAGCATCGTGGTTGCGACCTCAGAGTTAAGGAGGTGGCTACCGATTCGCGCGGTGTGTTCTCATCTGACGATATGGTCTTTGTGGCTATCAATGGCAAGCACCACGACGGCCACGCCTTCATCCCTGCAATGGTGGCGCGCGGCGTTAAGGGCTTCATCGTCGAGCGCGATGTAGAGGTTAAGGAGGATGGCATCGGCATTGTCGTTGTCCCCTCGGCAATAGGTGCTCTGCAGAAGCTTGCGGCATACCATCGCCGCGAATTTAAGGGTCGCGTAGTTGCCATCACGGGCTCCAACGGTAAGACTATCGTTAAGGAGTGGGCATCGCGCTCTATGCCCGATACGGTGCGTTCGTTTGCCTCGCCCAAGAGCTACAACTCGCAGCTCGGCGTGGCGCTCTCGTTGCTTATGCTCGACGGCGAGGAGGAGGTAGCCTTCATAGAGGCGGGTATCTCGGAGCCTGGCGAGATGGAGCGCTTGGAGGCTATGATACGCCCCGATATTGTCGTGGTGACATCTATTGGCGATGCGCACTCGGCAAACTTCGCCTCGGAGCGCGCAAAAATCGAGGAGAAGTTGCTCCTTGCACGCCGCGCACGCACGATTATTTACAGCAGTGAGTATCGCTCGTTGGCAGACTGCATAGAGGAACTATATGGCGACCGCGAGCTTATAGATAGTAGCTTAGAGGAGGATGTTGAGGATGAGCTCGAGTTGAGCGATGCACTCTCGGTAGATGCACTGCATGTCTCGGCACTCATGCGCCGCTTGGGCTATGGCGTTGACGATGCTGTCTTCTCGGCACATGTGGCTATGCGCCTCGAGTTGAAGGAGGGTGTTGACGACTCTATGATTATTGACGATACCTATAACTCAGATATCAACTCTGTGGTTGTCGCCCTCGATGCGCTCTATGTGCAGTCTATGGGTCGACGTAGGGTTGCAGTAATCTCGGATATTCGCCAGAGCGGTATCCCGAATGAGGAGCTATACCAGCGTGTTGCCGCTGCGGTGAAGAAGGCGGCCGTTGACCACCTTATAGGTGTGGGTGAGACAATATCATCGTTTGCCCACCTCTTCCCACGTGGTTCGTCGTTCTACCTCTCTACGGACGAACTCATCGAGAACTTTGACCGCGAGCGCTGGGCTAAGTCGGTAATCTTGGTTAAGGGTAGCCGCGATAGCAGGTTTGAGCGCCTCACACGCCTCTTGGAGCGTCGCACACATACTACGACTTTGGAGGTTGATCTTGCAGCGATGAAGAAGAACCTCAACTACTTCCGTCAGCATCTGCCCCAGCACCATCCAATTGTGGCTATGGTTAAGGCGGGTAGCTATGGTGCGGGTGACGTGGATGTGGCACGCATGCTTCAGCATGAGGGTGTGCGCTACTTGGCTGTTGCCTTTGCCGATGAGGGTGTAACGCTGAGAAAGAAGGGTATTACGATGCCTATCGTGGTGCTTAATGCCGACCAGGATAGCTTCGATATGATGATTGCTCACGACCTTGAGCCAGAGATATATAGCTTCCACTCGTTGGATGCCTTTAGGCGTGCGGTGCACCATGCCCACCGCGAGGCATACCCCATACACATCAAGCTTGATACTGGCATGCACCGTCTAGGCTTTGTGGATGATGATATCGACCTCTTGGGTCGCGCTATACACCTCGATACCACGCTAACAGTGGCTTCGATATTCTCGCACCTCTCGTC
>JAEZPN010000019.1 GCA_023413645.1 Bacteroidota bacterium | reverse complement strand
GTATGCTCTTCTGGCGTTCCGCTTCGGCATGGATTGGTGGTGTTGGCGTTGTTATGTTCGCCTTGGTCATCCTTCCCTCGATGGGTCGCAGCCGCCATATGTTGTCAAATGTGGAGATGTCCACTATTGCCAAGGACAACTTCCACTACCGCTCGCGAGTTATCATCCGCATCCTTACCATGGTCTACGTTGGCCTCACAATCTTCACTACGTTGGCCTTGAAATTTGCGGGTATGACATGGTTCGACGCTGCTACACAGGCGATGTCGGCATGTGCAACGTGTGGCTTTAGCACCAAGAACCTCTCTGTAGGTTTCTGGGATAGCCCACTTATCGAGGGCATCCTCATTGCTGCGATGACACTCTCGGCAATACATTTCGGTATACTATATGCCTCGATGACGGGTAAACGAAACAATATTTTCCGCTCCGAGGTCGTTCGCACATTTATAGGCATGATGGCTATAATATCGCTTGCGATATCGTTTAGCCTCTTGGCTGAGGGTATCTACAATAGCTGGGGTGAGTCGTTGCGTCACTCTGTATTCCAGGTTGTCAGCGTGACTACCACATCTGGCTTTGCTACGGCAGATACCAACACATGGACTCCGTTGGCCATAATGTTGCTAATATTATCGTCTGTGGTGTGTGGTTGTGCGGGCTCAACTTCGGGAGGTATGAAGGTTGACCGCATGCTCATCGCGTCGAAGATTATCCGCAACCGCATGAAGGTACAGCTTCACCCCAATGCTGTGATACGCACGAAGGTTGACGGCGTGGTTCAGGATGAAGGTGTTCAGAGCCTTGTTATGACATTTATTGTGGCATACATCATGACCGTATTGCTTGGTACGATTATATATACGATATTTGGTCTCGACGTCGTTTCATCACTCACGGCCTCTATATCGTGTGTTAGTAATGTTGGTCCAGGCTTTGGCGAGGTAGGTTCAATGGATAACTTTTCCCACCTGCCCGCAGTGTTGAAGTTTAACTCTACGATGCTGATGCTTATTGGCCGTTTGGAGATTTTTGGATTTATTCAGTTGCTCTTTATCCGTTCATGGAGATAGAGACTACGTATGATATAAAATAGAGATATGAAGAGAGTCTTATACATAGCTGCACTATTGGTTACCACCACACTCTCTGCGGTGGCAATAACTACGGCATTCGACCCCATCGATGAGCTAAATGTAAACCCCGAGTATGTGGAGTTGCAGGAGCGTGATAGGGTGTTGGTTGCCAAGGAGGATTCGGTCTCATTGGTTATGGCCGAGACACGTGCCCAGTTTAGAACCTATGCCGATAGTCTCAGCAACGAGGGTTTAACGCCTACACCCGAGGAGTTTAGTGCATTTAGCGATCGCATCTTGGATCTCGAGCAGCAGATCTTCGATATTCGCACGATGCGTGGTGATATCATCGCCCGCATCAATGAGTTGGAGCAGGAGTGGGTGCTTGCGCAGATGAACGCTCCAATCGAAGAGGAGATTATCGAGGAGAAGGTTGTAGAGGAGCCTGTTGAGTTACCTCTCTATCGTAACCTTATTGACAACCACTGCATCAAGGATGTCCTCTATGCCGAGGACTATGCTGAGTTGTGCCAGGCACATGGTGAGGATGCTGCAATGGATGGCCTCGTGGAGGAGTATAGGGCTACATATGACCGTATGTGTAGCGTGGCTGAGAGCTACCGCACGGTAGATAATGAGGCGGAGGCAGAGGAGTTGTTTGCTGAGTTTAAGTCGCTAAAGAACGATGCCGAGGCTAAGGCTGCAGAGATTGAGAACCGCTGGAACCACATCCTCGATACTAAGTACTACGCATATGGTTACCTCCTTGAGCGTGATCGCCACTACGACTTGCTCGATAAGTCATCTGCGGAGTTTGCGGATATGCGTCGTGAGTGCTCTCGTGAGGAGGGTTACTATGCTACCGATGCCTTGATGCACTACGCTCTTGGTCGTCCTACGTTGCGTAACTTCGAGTATGAGTTCGCACGTACTATGGAACTCAACGATGCTGCAGACTCTATCGCTACACTACAGCGTGAGCCTCGCGAGGTAGAGTATCGCCTCGAGCCATTGAACTTGGAGCGTCGTCTCTTTATTGACTTCCAGCCCATTACCATTGGCCGTACAAATTTCTATAAGGATACAAACCCCATCCCCGAGCTTAAGATCTACGAGCGTGGTACCATCTACCGCATCTTGTTGGGTGAGTTCCGCAATAAGCAGCCTATGACACTCTTCAAGGGTGCACAGCCTCTCTACATCACTCGCAATGCCGAGGGTAACTATGTCTACTATGCTGGTGGTTATGCTACACGTCGCGAGGCTGACGATGCTCAGCTCTTCCTCAAGGAGAAGGGCTTTAAGTCTCCTGAGATTTGTCGTTGGCAGAATGGTGCTATGGTGAATGTCACCACTGCGGAGCGTGATAATGATGGCAGTGTTGTAATACCTGTATCGGGTACACGATATATGATTAAGATTTCGACAGCGTCACTCACTGATGACGTTCGTGCGATTATCGCTTCCGAGGCTCCACGTCAGAGCATCTCTAAGGAGTCAGATGGTTTCATGATCGGCACCTTCGATAGCCGCGATGAGGTCGAGATTCTTGTATCGCTCCTCGGTGAGAGCACTGCAGACCCAATAGAGATTGTTGAGATTGAATTAAATGAATAAAAGTATAAAGAGACGTATGAATAGATTTCATATTTGCATTGTTGCGATTCTCGTCATGGCTGGCATTGTGACATCGTGTAGCCAGGATGAGAAGAAGGCGCTTGAGGTCCCCTCGCGCAGCATCATTGTTGCTATGCCTGGCGATGTGGGTTCAACGACCTTTGATAGCCACAATATCACATCGCTTACGCCAACCTCAGTGCCTAATGGCTGGGAGGTAGTAAATATCGATATGTACACCTCGACTATCACTGTCAAGGCTCCCGAGTCGTTCGATAATGAGGAGGTGGAGAGCGGCACACTCTCGCTTAAGGGTTATACGCCCACGGGTAATACGAAGAGCGTAGATGTGTTTCTTGCTATCGTGCCCAAGGAGGTGGACTATACCGCAGCTCCCGCAAACTGCTATGTGGCATACGAGCCTAAGGTGCGCTATAAGTTCGATCCCACACGTGCTGGCAATGGTTCTATGGTGCTCCATACAGCAAATGTAAGGTTGTTGTATCAGACCACAGAGAGTCTTATCAGATATCTCGATATGCGTGATGGCTTCGCAACGTTCTACATTGCACCTGACACGGATGACAATGGTAATGAACTCGATACGCTCACACCTGGCAATGCCATTGTCGGTGCATACGATGCTGATGGCAATCTTATCTGGACATGGCATATCTGGGTTACAAACACCAATCCTTTCGACAATACAATTACTCTTGGTGGTGTTACTATGATGAACCAGAACCTCGGTGCCGATACAAACAACGAGGGTAAGAGCGATACAGATGCTATTGGTCGCTCATATGGTCTCTACTATCAGTGGGGTCGCAAGGAACCACTCGCTGGTCCTAAGAATTGGAACTTTAGTCTTAACGCAGACGATGTCCTCTACGACTATAACGACTATGAGATTAGTGTAGGTTATGTTGAGTCAAGCGAGGGTGGTAGCACCGAATGGACAAATATCCACCCACAGTATGTTGTTATCGGTAACCCTGATAACGACTACGATTGGCTCTACGATAGCCACGATGACACATTGTGGAGTGCTGAGGCAAAGACCAATAACGACCCATGTCCTGCTGGTTGGCATGTTGCCGATAGCAAGGTCTTCGAGTCGCTTACTATCTCTGCTGCTGACGATGCTATGATGTGGGAGGAGGCTCAGAAGATGTATGGTTGGTGGTTGGAGGATACCACTTCGGGTGAGAAGTACTTCTTCTCGGCTGCAGGTCGCCGCAACTATCTCGACGGTCGCCTCGACAATATGAATGTCAACGATGAGTGTCCTGTGCCCTGGTCAGGCTACTATTGGACAGCTTCGGTGGATGGAAATAAGGCTAAGGCTCTCTATTTCAATCTCAATACCAATACCCGTACTTGGAATGGCATTGAGACCAGTCGCTCTATGCAGCGTGCCAATGCAATGCCCGTGCGTTGTGTGAAGGAGTAAAATACGTATAGATATACAAAAAGAAAAGAGCCGATTTTTCAGTCGGCTCTTTTTGTTGTTATATGTCGGTCTATATTCCAAAGATGTTTCCCGTATATTGCACACTGTTGTAGAATGGCGACGATATTGTCAGCGTTGCACCTCCGTAGTGCGAGTATATCTCGAATGAGAAGGTGAATGTTGTCGCCGTAAACATTGTGCTTTGGAATGTTACGTGCCAACCATAGTCGGTCTGCTCTACGGTGTAACCCTGAACGCTCGATAGTACATAGTTAAATACCACGGGGTAATAGGGTGGTGTGTAGCCCTTGAGGAAGGGGATGCAGACATCTACAGCCTCGCTCCATACGATAATTTCGTAGCAGGGATTTTGTAGGTTGCGCATCATGCCCGCAGGTAACTGTTGCATCGTCTCGGGCACGAAGCGATAGTTGTGCGAAAGGATTGTCGAGTCAAGATGCTCGCGATACTCTGCCAAGCGCTGGGCGCGTTGCTGTTGTCGTGCTTCGTGTTGTGCTTGACGAGTCTCTTTGTTTGATTGCGTCTCTTGAGCCTCTCCCGAAATGGTGAATCCCAAGACCAGAAGTGCTATGACGCCGATTGTGATGATAAGTGTCCGTTTCATAGGCTAAAGGTTTATACCTCAGCCTATGAACAAACACCATACCATATAATTTATCTCTTAACGAAACGATCTACAACAGCTGCACAAGCGGCGTCACCAGTGATGTTGAGCGTTGTGCGGATCATGTCGAAGATACGGTCGAGGGCGTAGAACAATGGGAGACCCTCCAAAGGAATACCCGCTGCTACAAGCACCGCAGCTGCAAGGAGCGTAGGACCAGGAACACCTGCCTGACCGATAGCACCGAGTGCGCAGACAATGGTGATTGATACATACTCCGTCATGCCAAGGTCGATGCCGTATAGCTGCGCGAAGAATGTAGCAAGAAGTGCGTAGTAGATAGCGTTACCCGACATGTTGATTGTAGCACCCAATGGGAGAACAAAACCAGATGTCTGCTTCGATACACCCATTCTGTCGCACGCCTCCATGTTTACGGGGAGCGTAGCGAGTGATGAAGCTGTAGAGAACGACACGATCTGGGGTTTGATCATCTCGCGGAAGTAGCTCTTGAGCGATACGCGTGAGAATAGTGCCACGGTCAATGGGTAGAGACCCAAACCGATGATTGCCACGGCGATAAGGTCGAGCCACAACACGTTAGCCACCTGCATAAGGATATCGAAACCAAATGTACCCGTAGCATCTGCAATAAGGCCGAATACGCCGAATGGTGCCACGTACATCACTTTGCCGATGCACCAGATGAGTGCCTCGAGGATGGTGTTGAGACCATTTGTCATCATGCGACGCTTCTCTGCTGCGAGTGCCGAGATGCCGAAACCGAGGAAGAGACCGAAGATGATGATTTGAAGGATGTTACCTGTTGAGAGTGCCTCGATGGGGTTTGCGGGGATCATGCTAATAACAGTGCCCCAGAAGCCCGTAGGCTCAGCTATCGTGCTATTGCTGATATGCTCGGTGCGAACCCACTTGCCCTCAGCATTTACAGCAGCCACAACAACGTTATACTTTGTGCCACTCTTAAGCTCCTCGGCTTTAATTGTGGTAGACTCAGGAGTGAAGTCAACCTCCCAACCAGTTCTTGTAATAACATTCAAATAAGGTTTGTCTTTGCCATCCTCATATACCATCCAATAGCCCTTCTCGAAGCCTTTAGCATCAATGCTGAATTCGAGAGATGTCTCGGTGCTTTCGCCGATGTTAAGGTCGATATACTCGATCTCATTCTTGTTCTCGTCGACGAGGACATACTCCTTAACATTGGAGTTGAACGTATCCTTATTAATGCCTGAGCCTGGTTTAAATACAACGCTAAGCATCAAGGCTACGATGATGGCGATTACGGTGGTAATCATCATATAACCGATGCTAAGGCCGCCAACCAAACCTGCCGACTTTGTCTCGCCGAGTGCTGCGGCACCGCTAACGATAGATACAAAGACGAGGGGTACAACCAACATCTTAATCAACTGAATGAAGAAGTCGCCAAGGGGCTTGAAGATTGAGGCATCCTCACCCATGAAGATACCCACAACGATACCGACTATCATTGCGATGATAATCCAGATACCAAGGTTTTTAAGTAGCTTTTTCATTTTCAAACTTGTATTTGGCGCAAAGGTAGCATTTTGCACTGTATCTGCAAAGTCGTCTTCAAAAATTGTTCTACTTAGGTGGATATGAATAGAGAAAAATTCTTAATTTTGTATAAAATTTATTAGTTATGGCAAGAAAGAATATCGTGGTTTTCACAGGTGCGGGCGTTAGTGCCGACAGTGGCATTGCAACATTTCGCGATGCAGATGGCCTTTGGGCGAATTATAAAATAGAGGAGGTCTGTACCCCTGAGGCGCTCAAGAATAATCGCGCAAAGGTCATAGAGTTTTATAATATGCGCCGTCGTGAGTCACTCTCGAAAGAACCCAACGATGGCCATCGCGCCATTGCCTCGATGGAGGAGTGGGCAGATGTTACTGTTGTGACACAGAATGTTGACAATCTGCACGAGCAGGCTGGCTCTACGCGCGTGTTGCACCTCCATGGCGAGCTTATGAAGTTGCGCTCGGAGCAAAATCCCGACCTTATCTACGACATCAACGAAGGCTGGGAACAAGACCTTGATGCGCGTGGCGAGGATGGTGCGTTATTGCGCCCACATATCGTATTCTTTGGCGAGAGTGTGCCTATGTTTGATGCGGCATGCAAGATTGTTGAGCACGCAGATATTCTTGTTGTTGTGGGTACATCGTTGGCGGTATATCCCGCAGCGATGCTAGTCTACTATGTGCGCGATAAACAGGTGCCTATCTACCTTGTTGATCCAGGCACGCCCGACACGCGCCTTATTAAGAATCCGCTTACACACATCAAGGAGCGTGGCGCAGTGGGCCTCCCTCAACTTGTTGAAGAGTTGAAGAATGAGTTTGGTAAGTAGGGTAGCTGAGCGTGCGGCGAGGCTGAGAGAGTTCTGTCGCAAGGAGGGCTACAACACAAAAGTCGCCCTCTTTGTCGACCTGTCGCGCCACTCGGGTAGGCGTAGGTTTGTGGCGTGGGATATGGAACGAAATGTACCAATATTCATATGTCCCGTCAGTCACGGTAGCGGAGCACAGAAATCGCACGTGAGGTCGGCATATGCCCGTATCTCAAATGAAGATGGCTCGCACCTCTCGTCGCTTGGTCGCGCACTTGTTGCCGAGCGCTATGAGGGGCGCTATGGGGTTGCTTATCGCCTCGACGGCCTCGATGCTACGAACTCAAACCTCCGTCCTCGCTGTGTGGTGCTGCATGGTTGGGAGCATACTACGTCATATTCCATTTGGCCATTTGCTACTGTGGGTAGCTTTGGTTGTCCCGTGCTCTCGCGTAAGATGATGTGTAGGGTAGATGAGCTGCTCCAGCGATACGACCGAGTAGTTATAGACCTATTTATATAAATAAGAAGAGGGTATCCGTTATGGATGCCCTCTCTTATGTTACATTGATGCTAGGTCTTGATGAGTGATGGTTACAACGAAGCTGTTACCATACTCGTCGTTATATTTGTATACCATGTTGTATTGTGCTTCGATGCAGAGGTCGATCATGGTTTCAATGTCGGAATCATAAAGTTTAGACGCTGCCAACTCGTCGTAGTGAGCCATCTTGCAATAGTCATGACCAACTATCTGAAGTCCCTCAATTATATCATAGGTTGTAGAGTATTCGTAGATGACGTTGTTACCCTTCGAGTAGATTCTGTCGCATGTGATATCTTCGTCGATATACATGGGGCACTCTTTGTTAGCTTGCTCGATAGATAATTCGATAGCGCTTGATGCAACTGTCTGGCATGAGGTGAATGAGATTGCCACAATCGCTATAACTGTGGCAATGCTAATGCGGATGACTGATTTAACCTTGTTCATATAAGTTTGTGTTTAGTGGTTTTTAGTTGTAACAAAGTTACGTAAAATTTTGTATTTCGCCAAATTATAAAACAAAGGCTGTCTTCATTCGAGGACAGCCTTTGCTTTTGTACTATATATTAATTATAGGAGGCGGTTGGTGCGCTCGTCGGGGAATACAACCTTGGGCTGGAAGGTCTTTGCCTCCTCGAAGTCCATGAAGCCGTAACCCATGATGATTACGATGTCGCCAACGGCTGTCTTGCGTGCTGCAGCACCATTGAGGCAGATGCAACCGCTGCCGCGCTCACCTTTGATGACGTATGTCTCGATGCGCTCGCCGTTGTTGTTATTCACAATCTGCACCTTCTCGCCCTCGATGAGACCCGCCGCATCCATGAGATCCTCATCGATAGTGATGCTACCTACATAGTTGAGATTCGACTCTGTGACACGCACACGGTGAATCTTCGATTTCATTCTCTCTATAAACATAGTTTGGGTCGATTAGCTTGTTTACTTAATGCGGATGTTGTCGATAAGACGAATGTTGCCCGCCTGTACTGCGCAACAACCCTGAATACGCTCAGAGTCGCTCCACTTCTCAACACGCTGCATTGTGCGTGCATCCACAGCCTCAAAGTAGATGGTCTTAAGCAATGGGTTAGAGTCGATTGTAGCGACTACCCAGTTTGTGAGTTCCTCGGGACTCATAGACTCCATCTTAGCAGCGCACTGGCTGATGGTAGCGTAGATGTGGGGCGCTGCAGCACGGTGCTCGGGAGTGAGGAGCTCGTTGCGTGATGAGAGTGCAAGGCCATCCTCGCCACGTACGATAACGCACTCAACGA
The DNA here is from genome assembly GCA_023413645.1 of Bacteroidota bacterium. GTDB lineage: Bacteria > Bacteroidota > Bacteroidia > Bacteroidales > Rikenellaceae > Alistipes. Next base: position 2,275 of record JAEZPN010000019.1, on the reverse strand, counting down.
TCTCAATGTCGATAGTGAGCTGCTCCACCATAGCCTTGATTACGGCAATCTGCTGGAAGTCCTTCTCACCGAAGTATGCGCGTGCAGGGTTTACAAGCGCAAAGAGGCGGCTTACCACCTGAGCCACACCATTGAAGTGGCCGGGACGTGTAGCACCCTCCATAACCTTGTCGACCAAGCCGAAGTCGAACTGACGAGTGTCGGGCTCGGGGTAGATGTCCTCAACCGTAGGCATAAATACGATGTCGGCACCTGCAGCCTCAAGAATTGCGCAATCAGCCTCGGGAGTGCGAGGGTAATTTTTGAGGTCGTTCTTATCGTTAAACTGTGTTGGATTTACAAATACACTGACAACAACTGTGTCGTTCTCGCGGCGTGCGCGCTCTACGAGTGAGCGGTGGCCTGCGTGTAGTGCACCCATTGTGGGTACAAAGCCTACGCCCTCACGCTTGAGGGGGGCTAAAGCTGCATTTAGTTCAGCTACGGTGTTTACTACTTTCATACTCATTATTGAATGATGCGGCAAAGTTACAAACTAAAATGAAGATAACAAATAAACGCTCCGAAAAAATGGGTGTATAACCTCTAAAAATACTATATTTATATATGTAGAGGTGCGTTGTAGAATATTTTCAACGCTCTTCTCGGTTGCTTTTTTTAAGAAAAAGTGAACAAAACTGCGAGAAAGTGAAAAATTAGTAGTTTTATTTTGGGAAATGATAAAAAATGATTATCTTTGTGTGACTATAATTTTGCCCCAAAATAATAGGGGAGGATTAAGTCGCACACAGAGAATTGGATAAAAGGATTTTTAATACCAAAATAACAACTTTTCAAACACTTAAAGACTTATGAAACACAATTTCAACGCAGGTCCTTGCGTACTTCCCAAGCAGGCTATCGAGGCTGCTATCGAGGCTATCCGTGACTTCGACAACACAGGTATCGGTATTCTTGAGATTTCACACCGTACTCCCGGTTGGGAGCGCGTAATGGCTGAGGTTGAGCAGCTCTGGCGTGACCTTCTTAACATCCCCGAGGAGTATGCTATCTTCTTCGTGGGTGGTGGTGCATCAACTCAGTTCTTCCAGGTTCCCGCTAACCTTCTTAAGACTAAGGCTGCTTACTTGCAGACTGGTGTTTGGGCTAAGAAGGCTGCTAAGGAGGCTAAGTTCTATGGCGATGTAGAGATCGTTGCTTCTTCTGAGGACAAGACTTACAGCTACATTCCTAAGAACTTCACTATCCCTACTGATGTAGATTACTTCCACATCACTACTAACAACACTATCTACGGTACAGAGATCCACGAGGATATCGACTGCCCCGTAACTTTGGTTGCTGATATGTCATCTGACATCATGTCTCGTCCCGTTGACATCAAGAAGTACGGTATGATCTATGGTGGTGCTCAGAAGAACGTAGGTCCCGCTGGTGTTACTTTCGTTATCATCCGCAAGGATCTTCTCGGCAAGTCAGAGCGCAAGCTCCAGTCAATGGTTGACTACGCTACTCACTACCCCGAGGAGGCTCGCAACCACTCTATGTACAACACACCTCCTGTATTCCCCATCTTCGTTATGTACCAGACTTTGAAGTGGGTTAAGGAGATCGGTGGTGTAGAGGTTATGTACAAGATGAACAAGGAGAAGGCTGAGTTGCTCTACAACGAGATCGACCGCAACTCTATGTTCGTAGGTACAGCTGCTAAGGAGGACCGCTCTTTGATGAACGTTTGCTTCGTAATGGCTCCAGGTAAGGAGGAGTTCGAGAAGGAGTTTATGGAGTTCGCTAAGGAGAAGGGTATGGTAGGTATCAAGGGTCACCGTTCAGTAGGTGGTTTCCGTGCATCTATCTACAACGCTTGTCCAAAGGAGTCTGTTGAGGCTTTGGTAGCTTGCATGAAGGAGTTCGAGGCACTTCACAAGTAATATTCAGCTAATAAATTAAATATGGTAGCTGTTGGGATAACCCCCGATGGCTACCTTAATCACTAAAAATTATAAATAAGAAAAACCTATTATGAAGGTACTTATTGCAACCGAGAAGCCCTTTGCAAAGACTGCAGTTGAGGGTATTGAGTCAATCTTGAAGGAGGCTAACTACGAGGTGGTACGCCTTGAGAAGTATACTGATAAGGCAGAGCTTTTGGCTGCTGTTGCTGATGTTGATGCTCTTATCATCCGCAGCGACAAGGTTACAGCCGAGGTTATCGAGGCAGCAAAGCAGCTTAAGATTGTTGTTCGCGCAGGTGCTGGTTTCGACAATGTAGACC
>JAEZPN010000018.1 GCA_023413645.1 Bacteroidota bacterium | reverse complement strand
CCACCTCTTCCCATTCCGAACAGAGAAGTTAAGCTCACTCACGCCGATGGTACTGCCTATTTAGGTGGGAGAGTAGGTAGCCGCCTCTTTAAGCCGAATCCGTAAGGGTTCGGCTTTTTTGTGTTTATACACAAATGCCGAACCCCGGATTAAGGCTTAAAGAGCCGGCTAATGCCGGTTATGTTTACAATCCCTCCAAACCTCCCTTTGAAAAGGGAGGCTTTGTTGTAAGCCTATGGCTTACCTCACCTTCGGTGAGTTATAGGTTCTGTGGGTTCGATGGGTTCTGGTGGAACAGAAAATTATATACTTAAAGCTTGTACCGATTATGTCATCCTGAGCGAAGTGAAGGATCTCTCGGGCAGTACACCCTCCGACTCTCATACTGACTTGGAGATCCTTCGCTTCGCTCAGGATGACATTATCGCGGCGAGAAGAGTGTCATTTCGAGGGAGCGTAGTGACCGTGGGAACGCTGCGATTAAGCCGAGAGCATAATCAAACGTATTTGAATTATGCCGAGGCGGAGCAGGGTCGACCTAAGGTCAATCTACCATTATTGCTAAAAGATTGCTTGTATCCAAGCTACCTCATACAATGTTTGTGGGTTCACTTTTTTGAACCCGCAAACATAGGAAGGCTACAATACCTCCAGCAAGTTTTCTCCAACCTCGCGGGTTCACTTTTTTGAACCCGCAAACAATGTATGCGACAGTACCCGCGAACAGAGGTGTGTAACAAACAAGGGCTACCACAACCTCGCGGGTGCATTTTTTTGAACCCGCGGACAGGAGGATATAATAAACAAGGGCTACCACAAACTCGCTGGTACCCGCGGACAAGAAGTGCGACCTGATGGATTGCCACGGCTTGTGTCCAAACCTCGCAATGACAGATTGAGATTGCCACGTCGCTGTGCTCCTCGCAATGACGGGTGGAGCATGATGTGTGAGATTGCCACGTCGCGGTGCTCTATACACATATGGAGGTTTTTCAAACAGAGCAATATCGCTTTTAGTGGGATGCACTTCGGAATTGTTGCCCAAATTCAAATATGGTATTCGAGAGCAGGTAAAGAGTAGCCAAGCACCAGATGTGATAATGCTCATTGAACCATTATACAATAAAAGGCGCTAATAATCAGGAGGTTAGGAGGAACTTCAATTGGTGTTAAAAATCCATCTGTAACACGTTGATTATCAATGAGTTGAAGATTTAGGTAGTTTATCAATCTTCAATCTATTTATAATCAGCGGTTTAGGTATTGGTTAAATGAAGATTTTTAGGTGTTGAATTTGCGGTATTCTGCAAAATCATGTTTAACTTTGCGAAAACAGCTCATTTAAATTTGGCGATTACAAAAATTAGAGACAGTTTTGGCTGTTTTTGTTCTATTATTTATTGTATTGGGTTGGGCTTATTATAGTATATTATCTTTACAATCAATCTTATTCAAATTAAAATTTTGCCTTATGAAAAAGTATTTGCTTATTTTGATGGCGGCATGTTTGGGCCTTGTCGCTTGTGAAAAGAATTCAGGCCAAGCAGCAGTTTATCCTGGTCAGTCTTATCATCTTTTTAGATTTGTTATATTTGATGCAGAGGGTAATAATGTAGCAATGCAGGATGGTTTCGCGGCTGAAGAACTGTCGTTAGAATTTTTGGATAAGGTTTTTTATCCTCAAGAAGGTTTCCAGAAGTTTGATGAGAATGATGTGGCACCAGGTCAATATCACAATGCTGTAAAATTCGAACCATCTATCTGGCCAGATGAAAATGGAGTAGATCATATGACATGGATGATAATTGGCATGTCGAAGATTGGTGAAACGTCACGATATGTCTTGCGTTATAAAGATAACGAGTGGGTTGTTGATTTTTCAACAAAAAAAATAGAAGGTTCTGGAGTTCCCTATGTAAGGAGTGCGATCGTGAATGGTGAAGTATGTGAGATGAAACTTATATTAAGGGTTGAAGATCATGAGAAGTATGAGTCACAGGATCAGCGTAATATATACATGTTCCCCCTTTATATTAAATAAGAAGCAAGTTGCATAGCAGAGAAAAGAGTTGCCCGGCCGTATGGTCGGGCTGTTTTGTGTAGCACACTGACATTGTTGTAGGCAATATGGCGGGATGACTGACAAAATGTCATGCCAATAATACGGAAATGGCAGTTGCGGCAGCGTGCCAAAGATATTTGTGCCACTTTTTGCGAGTTTTTTTGTTTGGTACATCGTTTGCCTATTATCATATCGTCGAGCGCACAGCAAGGCTCGACCCCCAAAGTGTAAAATAAGTAACAAACAAATAAAAACATTAAAACTATGAGCAAGATTATTGGTATTGACTTAGGTACAACAAACTCATGTGTATCTGTAATGGAGGGTAACGAGCCCGTGGTAATCCCAAATGCTGAGGGTCACCGCACAACACCTTCAGTAGTAGCCTTCACAAACGAGGGCGAGCGCAAGGTGGGTGATCCCGCAAAGCGTCAGGCGATCACAAACCCCAAGCGAACAGTGTTCTCAATCAAGCGCTTCATGGGTGAGCGTTACGACAACGTAACAGCTGACATCGCACGTGCTCCCTACACAATCGTTAAGGGTGACAACAACACTCCTCGCGTAGAGATTGACGGCCGTCAGTACACTCCACAGGAGATCTCAGCTATCACACTCCAGAAGATGAAGAAGACAGCTGAGGACTACCTCGGCCAGGAGGTGACAGAGGCAGTTATCACAGTGCCCGCATACTTCTCTGATTCACAGCGTCAGGCAACAAAGGAGGCTGGTGAGATTGCAGGTTTGAAGGTGCGTCGTATCATCAATGAGCCTACTGCGGCAGCGTTGGCATACGGTCTCGACAAGAAGCAGGACGACATGAAGATCGCGGTATACGACCTCGGTGGTGGTACATTTGATATCTCTATCCTTGAGCTTGGCGATGGCGTATTCGAGGTAAAGTCAACAAATGGTGATACACACCTCGGTGGTGACGACTTCGACCACGTGCTCATCGACTACATGGCTGAGGCATTCAAGGCTGAGCACCACATCGACCTCCGTCAGGATCCTATGGCACTCCAGCGTTTGAAGGAGGCGGCAGAGAAGGCTAAGATTGAGCTTTCGTCGGCTACAACAACAGATATCAACCTCCCATACATCATGCCTGTAAACGGCATTCCTCAGCACCTCGTGATGACACTCACACGTGCTAAGTTCGAGCAGCTCTGCGACCACCTCGTACAGAAGACTATCGAGCCTTGCCGCATCGCTCTTCGTGACGCAGGTCTCCAGGCAAGCCAGATCAATGAGGTTATCCTCGTGGGTGGTTCTACACGTATCCCTGCAATTCAGCGCGTAGTGGAGGAGTTCTTCGGTAAGACTCCTAACCGCTCAGTAAACCCCGATGAGGTGGTTGCTGTAGGTGCTGCAATCCAGGGTGGTGTGCTCACAGGTGAGGTTAAGGATGTCCTCCTCCTCGATGTTACTCCCCTCTCACTCGGTATCGAGACTTTGGGTGGCGTGATGACAAAGCTCATCGAGGCTAACACTACAATTCCTACTCGCAAGAGCCAGGTCTTCTCTACAGCTGCGGACAACCAGCCATCTGTAGACATCAACGTATGCCAGGGTGAGCGTGCTATGGCTGCAGATAACAAGTCTATTGGTCGCTTCCATCTTGACGGCATCCCTGCAGCACCACGTGGCATACCACAGATCGAGGTATCTTTCGATATCGACGCTAACGGTATCCTCAACGTGTCTGCTAAGGACCTCGGCACAGGTAAGGAGCAGAAGATTCGCATCGAGGCTTCAAGCGGCCTTACAGACGCTGAGATCCAGCGCATGCGTGACGAGGCTAAGGCTAACGAGGAGAAGGATAAGAAGGAGAAGGAGCGCATCGAGAAGATCAACGCTGCAGACTCTAACATCTTCGCTACAGAGAAGCAGCTCAAGGAGTATGGCGACAAGCTCCCTGCAGACAAGAAGGCTGCAATCGAGGATGCTCTCGGCAAGCTTAAGGAGGCTCACAAGGCTCAGGACATCGCAGCTATCGACACAGCTATCGAGGCTCTCAACGCTGCATGGCAGGCTGCATCACAGGATATCTACGCTCAGCAGCAGGCACAGCAGCAGGCGCAGGGTAACCCTAACGCAGGTCAGGGTGCTGGTCAGCAGCAGTCGCAGCCTGAGGATGTGGAGTTTGAGGAGGTAAAATAACAATTTTCCACGATAAGGCAGACATCTACTGCCTCTAACAAAAAGTCCCGACAATGAGCAGTACGATTAGTACAGCCCATCGTCGGGATTTTTGCCGAGAGTTGTATATGCAGCCTTCTCCTGAAAAATTGAATTTCTGGTGATAGCAGCGCATCTGCAGCGCTTCAATCAAAGCCCTGAATGGGATGTACATCAAGTACTACCCATCCAGGGCTTTTTCATGTCATCGCCGCATCTGCACCACTCTGACGGAAATTACCATCGCGCTAATGTATGTAATCTCGTGACACTACCACATCTGCACAACCATGACGCGAAAATAGGGCGGTGGTGTCTCGGCATATTTATATGTTATCTCCATGCGAAAAATTGCTTTTTCTGAGATTTTTTTATAACTTTACATCGTTTATGGCTATGCCTAAGGCGTTGCTATAAACAGAAAAAATAGTATATAGAGCAGCATAATCGCACTATGGTACGAATTATGCCTATGTCTATGAAATGTGTAACAACCTATCCACAAACTATATGCAAGCAATAATTTTGGCTGCGGGCATGGGTCGCAGACTCGGAGAGCTTACAAACGACAACACTAAGTGTATGCTCGAAGTAAATGGCACTCGCCTAATTAACAGAACACTCGACGCACTTGCCGAAATAGGCATAAACCGAGTGATATTAGTCGTGGGCTACAAGGCCGACAACGTGAAGAGATGGGTGGGCGACAGATACAAAGATATCAATATCGTATATGTGGAGAACAACGTATACGACAAGACAAACAATATCTATTCGTTGTTCCTCGCCAAGGAGTATCTTGTAGAGGAGGATACGCTACTCTTGGAGTCGGACCTCATCTTCGAGCCTTGTGTGCTACGTCGCATTGTCGAGGACACTTACCCCAACATCGCACTGGTGGATAAGTATGAGAGCTGGATGGATGGTACCGTAGTGACACTCGACGAGGAGCAGCGCATAAAGAGTTTCATATCGAAAGATAAGTTCCGCTACTCAGACATCGAGAGCTACTACAAAACGGTGAACATCTACAAATTTAGCAAGGACTTTGCCAAGACACACTATGTCCCATTCCTGGAGGCCTACTGCCATGCGTTGGGCCGCAACGAATACTACGAGCAGGTTTTGAAGGTCATTACTCTATTAGACGACTCGCCACTCAGGGCACTCCCGCTATGTGGCGAGAAGTGGTACGAGATAGACGATGTCCAGGACCTCGACATAGCATCTAGCATCTTTGCATGCAGCGACGAGGAGCGCTATCGCTCTATCGCCTCGCGCTTTGGCGGCTATTGGCGCTATCCTCATATGCTCGACTTCTGCTACCTGGTAAATCCATACTTCCCACCCCAGCAGATGGTCGATGAGATTAAGGCTAGCTTCGACACGCTACTTAGGGAGTACCCCTCGGGAATGCGTGTAAACAGTCTCTTGGCTGCGAAGTATTTCGGTGTGGCACAGGAGCATATCGTGGTGGGCAATGGCGCTGCCGAGCTCATAAAGCTATACATGGAGAACCACGCAGGTAGGATGGGTATCGTGTTCCCAACATTCGAGGAATACCCTAACCGTGTGGCAAAGGAGAAGGTTGTGGCATACCTCCCCGAGAGTGATAACATGCAGTATAGCGCCGAGGATATAAAGAGGTTCTATGCTGATAAGGATATTGAGTCGTTGCTTATCATAAATCCTGATAATCCATCGGGTAACTATATAGCGTACAACGATTTGCTTGGTTTGATTGAGTGGGCAAAGGAGCGCGAGATAAACATTGTCGTTGATGAGTCGTTTGTCGATTTCGTCGATGTCGAGGGCGAGTACTCGCTGTTGCGCGACGAGATACTTGCGGCCAATCCACACCTCTGCGTTGTGAAGAGTATATCTAAGTCGTATGGCGTGCCAGGCTTCCGTCTTGGTGTCTTGGCAAGTGGTAACAAGGAACTTATTGCCGGCATGAAAAAGGAGGTTGCTATATGGAATATCAACTCGTTTGGTGAGTTCTATATGCAGATCTACGAGAAGTATCACGGCGACTACCTCCGTGCTTGCAGGCTCTTCCGTGAGGAACGCACACTATTCTATAATGAACTCAAGGAGATACCCTTTCTCAAGGTTATCCCCTCGCAGGCTAACTACTTCCTATGCGAGATTGTAGGTGGCAATATAACAGCTACACAACTCGCTGTGGCACTGCTTGCTAAGCATGATATCCTTATCAAGGATTGCTCTACGAAGGCGGCATTCAGGGGGCGTAACTTCATACGCCTTGCCGTGCGCAACCGTGAGGATAATCACCGCCTTGTAGAGGCACTAAAGATGTTTCTGTAATGAGGAGCGTGTGTATATGCGGTGGTGGCTCTTTGGGTCATGTCATTGCGGGTTATCTCAGTGCTACAAAGACTGTTGCGGTCAATGTGCTGACGCAGCGTCCAGAGAGGTGGAACAGCGAGATTGTGGTAGATACGCCCGATGGTAGAGAACTTTGTGGTAAGCTAAATATTGTTAGTAGCGAACCCAAGGTGGCGCTCTCGGGTGTCGACATCGTGTTGTTGTGTCTCCCCGGATTTGCTATTAAGGATGAGCTCGTAAAGATTCAACCATACGTCAATAAAGATACATACGTGGGCTCGGTATTCTCCTCTACGGGCTTCTTCTTCGAAGCGATGAAGATTCTGGGTGATGATGTGCCCTTGTGGGGATTCCAGCGTGTGCCCTTCATCGCACGAACAAATGTGTATGGCCATAGTGCTCACCTGCTCGGCTATAAGAGTGCCCACAATATTGCTGTGGAGCGTTGCGACGACAAGGAGAGCTTTCGAGCAGTTGTAGAGTCGTTGTTCGATGCCCCCGTAACGCTGCTTAGCAACTACTACGAGGCGAGTTTGACAAATAGCAACCCGCTGTTGCACACCTCGCGCCTATACACGATGTTTGGTGATAAGAACGAGGGAAGGGTATTCCCGCGCATGATACTCTTCTACGAGGAGTGGACCGTGGAGGCAGCGCAGCTCCTTATCGATATGGACGAGGAGTTTTTCAGTATATTGAAGTATCTCCCTGTGAATGAGGGTTATTTGCCTCGCATTTTGGACTACTACGAGAGTCACGACGCCGAATCGTTAGCGCGTAAGCTATCGTCAATACGGGGCTTCAAAGGCATTACCTCGCCTATGGTAGAGACCGAAGCAGGTTGGGTGCCAGACTTTGCAAGTCGCTATTTTACGGAGGATTTCCCCTACGGACTACGTTATATTTGGGAGTTGGCGCACAAGCTCAACGTAGATGTCCCAGCTATCGATAAGGTCTATAATTGGGGTATCGGCAAACTAAAATAGGTAATGGCGTCGGAGAGTGGTACAAGTGCAGTAAAGGGTGTCGCATGGGCGGCTGTTGATAAATTTGGAGTCATACTCCTGCAGTTTGTTATCAACCTCATATTGGCACGACTACTCTTGCCCAGCGACTTCGGTTATATCGGCATGATACTGATTTTTGTCGCTGTATCACAGACGCTTATAGATGGAGGTTTTGGTGCTGCACTCATCCAAAAGAGAGATGCCTCACAGCGCGACTACTCCACAATATTCTACTGGAATATACTCTTTTCGTTGGGTCTATATTCTGTTGTCTTTGTCTCTGCGCCCGGTGTCGCGCACTTCTTCAGTATGCCCATATTGCGAGATATGTTGCGTATCTTGGGTATTGTTATTGTCGTTAATTCCTTCACGCTCGTCCAGCGCACAATACTGCGTAAGGCGATAAATTTCAGGAGCATAGCCATCGTCGATATACTCTCTTGTTCTATATCGGCTGCCGTAGCTATCTATCTGGCAGATAGGGGATTTGGTGCATGGAGCATCGTTGGTATGCAGCTCTCCAATGCACTTATATCGTCGTCGTTGTTTTGGGGTTTCTCGTCGTGGCGACCATCTCTAACATTCTCCGCGGAGAGTCTAAAATCGCTATTTTCGTATGGCGGATTTATGCTCGTTGCAAGCATAATGCAAGATGTCTGCACACACATTCAGGGCGTGGTAATTGGTCGTAGATTCTCGGCTACGCAGACGGGATTATATGCCCAAGCTAAGAAGATGGATGAGGTGGCGAGTATGACCCTGCCCGCGATATTTTGTCAGGTGCTTTTCCCTCTCTATTCCGAGCAGCAGAACGATTTGGAGGCGTTGCGTGATATGCTTCGTCGTAATACTAAGATGATTGCTGCTGTAATCTTTCCGCTGATGATGTTGCTTATCATCATTGCAGAGCCACTGTTGATGCTACTATATGGTAATCAGTGGATTGCTGCCGTGCCATACTTCCAGATTTTGTGTATCGGCGGCTTCTTCTCGGCGCTATACAACTTCAACTACTATGCTGTTGCGGCTGTTGGTCGAAGCAAGGCGCTATTCTATTGGGGTTGCTACAAGTGGGGCTTGCTCATAGTGCTACTTTTGGTGGGTGCCTCGATAAATATGCTTGGCGTGCTTATTGCAATGGTTGTTAGCAACTTGAATATCTACGTTACCAATGCACTACTCTCGCAACGATATATTGGTTATAAGTTCTGGCAACAGATGGCAGATGTTGTGCCAGCCTTTGCCATTGCGCTCTTGTGTGGAGCAATCACCTATCCCATATATGAGTTTTGGGGTGTCAATTGGCTGGTATGCTCGCTGATTTATGTTGTGGTCTATGCCCTTGTTGCCTACCTTTGTAGGCTCGATGGCTTCACCGATATAAAGTCGTTTGTTGTTTCACGCTTGAAAAAGTAGAGACTATGATAGAGGCTAACATACAGCAACAGCTTCGTGAGCGCTTCAACCCCGAAGGCTCCGTGCTCCGCAAGCAGCAACAGCGTATGCTCGAGATATTGTTGCACATTGACGAGGTGTGCAAGCGATATAATATTAAGTATTGGCTTAGCTCGGGTACGCTATTGGGTGCGGTGCGTCATGGCGGCTTTATCCCATGGGACGACGACCTCGATATCGAGATGCTTAAGGAGGACTACGATAGGTTTTTGGAGGTATTCGAGGAGAGTGATGAGTTCGTGTTGCAGACACGCCAAAACGATAAATATTACCCCCTACCTTTTGCTAAGGTTAGAGATAAGCATACTTTGCTCGATGAGTTGGGTAACAACTTGAATTATAGGCATAAAGGTCTCTTTGTCGATATATTTTGTTTGGAGCCATCCCCTCGTTTTGCATATGCTGCCTACGGTGTTGGTATGCACCTATTGCTAAGAATTCAGAGGGGGCATAGCAGTGGTTTTGTGCGTGCGTTGACATCTGCGAATAAGGCGCTCTTCTATGGCTCGGTATATCTTATGCGCCCCGTTTTGAGGTTGTTGCCATTTAAGCGTCTCAACCACACCTACGGTTGTGGCCCAAGGTGGAGATGCCGCCATATAGAGGACATAATGCCACTTTCGACCGTAGAATTTGAGGGTCACACCTTCCCTGCACCCCACGATACGGATGCCTACTTAAGGCAGTTGTTCGGCAATTATAACGCTCTGCCAGAGATGAAAAAACTGCGAGTGCATAATGCCAAATGCACCTTTCTTAGGGCTGAAAATGCGGCGGAATAATCTTTGATTATTAATAATTGTGCTACTATTGCGATTGCTTAATCGAAATAGTAGCATTTTGTTTTGGGGTTGTGTCACTATATTTCGCAATTTTTTCGTATCTTTACCGCGTTATTATATAAATTTTGAAAAGGATATGAAATGTGCAATTATAGGCCATGGTAAGATGGGTCGTGAGATAGAGCGTATACTCGAGGAGCGTGGTCATAGTGTAGGTCTTATTATCGACGAAGCTAATGCCAACGAACTTACTGCCGAGAACCTCAAAGGCATAGATGTATGCTTCGAGTTTACAACCCCCGACACCGCAACAGCTAACGTGCGCACGGTGCTTGAGGCGGGTGGTAGAGTAGTGTGTGGCACGACTGGCTGGCTCGAGAACCTCGCCGAGATGAAGGAGAAGGCAACAACAATGGGTGGCGCACTCTTCTATGCTTCTAACTTCTCGATTGGCGTAAACATGATGTTTAAACTCAATAAGCGCCTTGCTGAGTTGATGAACCCTCACAAGGAGTATGACGTTCGCATCGAGGAGACACACCATATGTGGAAGAAGGATGCTCCCAGCGGTACAGCCATCACTCTTGCCGAGGGTATTATCGAGAACCTCGACCGCAAGACAGAGTGGATTAATAGCAAGCCCGAGGGCGATGCTCAGCTCGAGATTGAGTCGTTCCGCGAGGGTATGGTTCCTGGTATCCACACCATCACCTACAGCTCTGTGGACGACTTCTTGCAGCTTAAGCACTCTATCATCAACCGCCGTGCCTTGGCTATGGGTGCAGTTGTTGCGGGTGAGTATTTGGCTAACAAGCAGGGTGTACACACCATGGATGACTTGTTGTAGAGTAAATATTAACTGATTTTGTATATGAAGAAGATTAAGGAAATATATGAGCAGGTGAAGGGTTGGTTGACAAATCGTTGGGTGGCATTTAGCTTCGTGGCGATTGTCGTTTCGCTCTTTGCCGTATGGTATGGCGCATGGTGGTCGCTATTTGTGGCGTTGCCACTCATCTTCGACTACTACATCTCTAAGCGCATTGCGGGTTTGCACCAGAAGATGTCTAAGAAGTATGCTTGGTGGCGTATTATTTGGGGCGTATGGTGTGCCTTTGTATTTGCTATTATCTTGGGCGTACTTATCTACATGCTCGCCTTCAGATGGAATAGCGATGCTATAGTTATGTGGCTCATCGTGGCCGCAGTCTTTGGCTATGCGCTCTGGAACGAGATTAAGGAGGAGACAACAATCTATAAGTGGCTCTATAGCTGGGTGCACGCCATAATCTTTGCTACGGTTGTGGCTACGCTCATCCAGTTGTATTGGTTCCAGATGTTCGTAATCCCCACAGGCTCAATGGAGAGCACACTCATGGCGGGTGACTACATTCTTGTAAACAAGGTGTCGTATGGTCCCCGTGTGCCTATGACTCCACTGTCGTTCCCCTTCGTGCATAACACCATGCCCTTGAACGACACTAAACCTTCGTTCTCGACAGCTTGGGAGCGCTCATATCGTCGTCTTGCGGGCACCGACCAGGTTAAGCGTGGCGATGTTGTAGTCTTCAACTTCCCCGAGGGAGATACCGTTGTTATGGAGATGCCAGCAATGAGCTATTACGAGTTGTTGCGTAACGATGAGTTGGGCTCTACGGTTGAGGAGCGCCGCAAGAATCTTCGCGATAATTTTACTATCGCTGTGCGCCCCTTGGATAAGAAGGAGAACTATATCAAGCGTTGTGTGGCTGTAGCGGGAGACTCTCTCGTGGTTGCTGATGGCGTGGTCTACACCAACGGCGTTAAGGAGCGTGCTGTAGCAACACGTCAGTACCACTATCTAAACGGAGATACAGGCCATACTATCGGCCTCAGTGAGCCTATCATGGATGCTGATATTAAGAACTATGCAGACCAGAATCCCGTTAAGGCGGGCAAGCTCGCTGAGAACGAACTCGGCATGCTCATTCCTCACTTGACTGAGGGTGAGTCATCAACCTGGGATCTCGATAACTTTGGCCCTATCTGGGTGCCTAAGGCAGGTGAGACTATCGAGCTTACGCCAGAGAACATGGCTATGTATGGTCGTTGCATCGCTGTATATGAGCAGCGTGCTGTAAAGCAGCAGGATGGCAAAATATTTATCGATGGCGAGCAGACCACCGAATATACCTTCCTTATGGACTACTACTTCATGATGGGTGACAACCGTCATGAGTCGCTCGACTCACGCTTCTGGGGCTTCGTGCCCGAGGACCATATTGTGGGTAAGGCGGCATTTGTTTGGTTCTCTGTCGACCCCAATCCAGATGGCGAGGGTGTGCGCTGGAGTCGTATCTTCACAAAGATTGAGTAAAGGGCAGCGATTGTGGCATCAGATAGCTTTAAAACCATTGCCCGCGCGGCAGAGACGACCTATCGTCAGCTAAGTAGCAAGTTCTTGGTCTACGCCTATCCTGTTGAGACGGAGAGCGAGATTAAGGAGCACCTCGACGCGCTGCGTAAGAGGTGGTTCGATGCTACGCACCACTGCTACGCTTGGCGCTTGGGTCCCCATGGTGAGCAGTTCAGGGCTAACGACGATGGCGAGCCCTCATCAACTGCGGGTAAGCCCATCCTCGGCCAGTTGCTCTCGAACGAGGTGACCAACTGTCTTGTGGTTGTCGTGCGCTATTTTGGTGGCACGAAGCTCGGTGTGCCAGGACTTATCGCTGCATACAAGGAGTCTACGGCGCAGGTGTTGGCAGAGTGTGAGATTATCGAGAAGACGGTCGATGTGACGGTCGATGTTGAGTTCTCGTACTTCGTTATGAACGACGTTATGCGCATCGTTAAGGACTTGCAGCCCCGTGTCGCAAGCCAGGAGTTCGACAACGCATGCAAGATGCGTTTGTTGGTGCGCGAGTCTGAGAGTGAGGAACTTATCGGTAGATTGCGCAAGGTTGATGGTGCCATTGTTGAGGCCTATTAAGTATGGAAAACAAAATCGTCATAAAGGGTGCCAGGGTGCACAACCTCAAGAATGTTGATGTGGAGATCCCGCACAACAACCTCGTCGTGGTGACAGGTTTGCCGGGCTCGGGAAAGTCAACATTGGCCTTCGACACAATCTTTGCCGAGGGTCAGCGCCGCTATGTCGAGAGCCTCTCGGCATATGCACGTCAGTTCTTGGGACGTGTCGAGAAGCCCGATGTCGATATGATTGAGGGTATCGCCCCTGCTATTGCCATCGAGCAGAAGGTTATCTCGCGCAATCCCCGCTCTACGGTTGGCACTACGACCGAGATTTATGACTATCTAAAACTTCTCTTTGCGCGTATCGGTCGTACCTATTCGCCTACGACGGGTCTTGAGATTCGTTGCTACGAGGTTGATGATGTGGTAGATAGGGTGCTTGCGATGAGCGACGGCGAGAGACTTGTTGTGGCAGCACCGCTGCTTTTGAAGCAGTCGGAGGGCATTGTTGAACGCATCCTTACGCTTATGGAGGATGGCGTCAACCGTGTGCGCTACCGTGGTGAGGTTATGCTTGTTGAGGAGTTTATGCCCCAGGTTAACGCCGATATGTCGCTTGACGATTTGATGATTGTCGTTGACCGCATCATCATCAGCCACGAGCAGGACTCGGTGTCGCGTATTACGGACTCTGTGGCACGCGCTATGGGCTACGGCTCGGGCGTTGTACATATCATAACCGATAGGGTGGAGACCTACTCGTCGCGCTACGATGAGGATGGCGTAATCTTCGAGCGTCCTACGGAACACCTCTTTTCATTCAATAACCCCGTTGGTGCATGCCCTGTGTGTGAGGGCTACGGCAAGGTTATGGGCATCGACGAAAACCTCGTTGTGCCCGATAAGTCGAAGAGTGTCTACGAGGGTGCTGTGGTGTGCTGGAATGGCGTTACGATGAGTAAGTGGAAGCAGGATGTGGTGCTAAATGCCGCAAAGTGCAACTTCCCAATTCATACGCCCTACTACGCTCTTACCGATGCCCAGCGCGATATGCTGTGGCATGGCACGGATGCCTTTTATGGTATTGATGCCTTCTTTGACTATGTTGATACACAGCGACATAAGGTGCAGTATAGAGTGCTTAAGTCGCGATATATGGGTAAGACACTCTGCCCCGAGTGTCATGGCAACCGCCTTAAGCGCGAGGCACTCTTTGTAAAGGTTGGAGGATATAACATCGCCGAGCTTGTGCAGATGACCGTTGGTGAGTTGTCACGCTTCTTTGAGGAACTTAAACTCGATGAGCACGACACAAAGACTGCGGAGCGTGTACTCAAGGAGATACGCAGTCGCCTCGGCTACCTCATGGAGGTTGGTCTTCACTACTTGACCCTCGACCGCCTCTCTGTGACATTGTCGGGTGGCGAGTCGCAGCGCATAAATCTCTCTACGTCGTTGGGTAGCAACCTCGTCGGCTCGATGTATATCCTCGATGAGCCGAGCATAGGTCTGCATCCGAGGGATACAAACCGCCTTATTGGCGTGTTGAAGCAGCTGCGCGACCTGGATAATACGGTTATCGTCGTGGAGCATGAGGAGGAGGTTATGCGTGCTGCCGATTGGATTGTCGACATCGGTCCCGAGGCGGGTGTTTGCGGTGGCGAGGTTGTATATAGTGGCCCCGCGGAGAGGATTGGCGAGGCTAAGAACTCGCTCACGGCAGAGTACCTAACGGGAAAACGAAATATCGAAGTGCCACAGCGCCGAAGAGCCCATGCGGGTATCGTAAGGGTGCGTGGTGCACGACATAACAACTTGAAAAACATAGATGTAGAGATTCCGCTTGGTGTGCTTACGTGCATCACGGGAGTATCGGGCTCGGGTAAGTCGTCGTTGGCCGACGACGTGCTCTTCCCCGCACTAAAGCGCAAGCTCTCGGAGACGACGCTCACGCCAGGTGACCACGATGGCATAGATGTCGATATCCGCCAGTTGCAGAGCGTGGAGATGGTGTCGCAGTCGCCCATCGGTAAGTCAACGCGCTCAAACCCCGTGACCTACATCAAGGCCTACGATGAGATACGTAAGCTCTTTGCCGACCAGCCCTACTCGAAGCATACGGGTATTGCGGCTACGGCCTTCTCGTTCAATATGCCGGGTGGCCGTTGCGAGGAGTGCGAGGGTGAGGGTGTCATCAAGGTGGGTATGCAGTTTATGGCAGACGTCGAGCTGCAGTGCGAGGCGTGTGGTGGCATGCGCTTCAAACCCGAGATTTTGGAGGTTAAGTACCGCGATAAGAATATATACGACATACTCAATATGTCTGTGGATGAGGCTGTTGAGTTCTTTGGCGAGGATAAGGCGAATAGCACATGCAAGCGTATCGTTGACCGTATCTTGCCCTTGCAGCAGGTGGGTCTTGGATATGTCAAGTTGGGACAATCCTCTTCAACACTTTCGGGTGGTGAGTCACAGCGTGTTAAACTCGCGTCGTTCCTCACGAAGGATAAGTCCTCGGAGCGCGTGATGTTCATCTTCGATGAGCCAACTACGGGTCTCCACTTCCACGATATACGCCGTCTGTTGGGTGCCTTCGATGCCCTTATCGAGCGCGGCCATACGGTGGTCGTTGTGGAGCATAACATGGATGTTATCAAGTGCGCCGACTGGGTCATCGACCTCGGACCTGAGGCGGGCTCGGAGGGCGGTAGGGTAGTAGTTGCCGGTACTCCCGAAGATGTTATAAAGTGTGAGGAGAGCTACACTGGTCAATTTTTACGAAAGCATCAGAATGAAAGAGTTTGAGACATATACACTCTCGAATGGCATAAGAGGCATACACCGTCAGGTGCGTAGTGGTGTTACGCACTGCGCCATGGTTGTCAATGCTGGCTCGCGCGACGAGCAGCGTGGCGAGTATGGCATAGCGCACTTTGTGGAGCATGCACTCTTCAAGGGCACTACGCGCCGTAAGGCACACCAGGTAAACTGCCGTCTCGAAAACCTCGGTGGCGAGCTCAATGCCTACACCACAAAGGAGGATACGACACTTCACGCCACGGTGATGCGCCGTGACCTGTCGCGTGCCGTGGAACTTATTGGCGATGTGATATTTAACTCCACGTTCCCGGAGCGCGAACTCGCTAAGGAGCGTGAGGTTATTGCCGACGAGATTAACTCATATAAGGATTCACCTTCGGAGCGCATATATGACGACTTCGAGGATATGATATTCAAGGGCTCGGAGCTTGGACACAACATCCTCGGCTCTAAGTCCTCTATTGCGCGTTTCACGACCGAGAATATGCGCTCGTTCGTGGGTCGCACCTACACCACCGACCAGATGGTCTTTTCGTCCATCGGTAACTTCTCGGTCGCTACGGCGCAGAGTGTTGCCGAGCGATATATCGGCTCAGTGGCGCCTACAAAGCGAGAGTTTGAGCGTGTTGCCCCCGCACCATACGAGGCCTTCGACCAGCGCCTCTCGCGACATACGCATCAGGCACATGGCATCATCGGAACGCGCGGCTATGGCATTCGCGATGAGCGTCGTCTGCCTTTAGCCTTGGCGCTAAATATTCTGGGTGGTCCCTCGGCTAACTCGCTGCTTAACATCTTGTTGCGCGAGAAGCATGGTCTTTCGTATAACGTTGAGGCTACATATACACCATACTCCGATACGGGCATCGTGGGCATCTACTTCTCGTCGGACCACGACAATGCTGCGCAGTGTGTCGAGCTTATCGAAAGGGAGGTGGACCGCCTCTGCCGTGAGCATATCACACCCCGCCGCCTCGCCATAGCTAAGCGCCAGTTCGTGGCGCAGATGGCAATCGCCATGGAGGCAAACGAGGGCTATATGTTGGGTGCGGGCAAGAGCTTCTTATTGTATAAGGATATTGACACTCTGGAGGAGGCGTATAAGAAGGTTATGGCAATCACGGCAACGCAGATATGCGATGTCGCGGCAGATTGCTTGAGCGACCTCTCACGATTGATATATAAGTAGTTATGGATAAGTTAGAACAGTATATCTTGGATAATACGAAGCCCGAGGATGAGCTTATGCACCGCCTCGAGCGCGAGACATATCTGCGTGTGATTAACCCCCGCATGATCTCGGGACATGTGCAGGGTAAGCTCCTCGAGATGCTCGTGCGCATGATGCGCCCCAAGCGAGTGTTGGAGATCGGCACATTTACGGGCTACTCGGCACTTAGCATTGCACGTGGCTTGGAGGATGGCGCCTATATTGACACCATTGAGGTGGATGACGAACTTGAGGATATCGCAGCCAAATATTTTGAGCAGTCGGGATATGGCCACCGCATACGCCAGCATGTAGGCTCGGCCCTCGATGTTGTGCCTACGCTCGGTGAGACCTACGACATGGTCTTTATTGATGGCGACAAGCGCGAATACCCCGCCTATTATAATATGCTTATGGAGGGCGGATATGTGCGTAGTGGTTCGGTGATGCTGGCCGACAACATCCTGTGGTATGGCAAGGTGGCGGAGCCTAT
>JAEZPN010000112.1 GCA_023413645.1 Bacteroidota bacterium | reverse complement strand
TTCATAGATACACGAATGGGGGCTATGGCAAGACCATTATAGTTGAGCGTCACGTTGCGAGGTATGCGGCGGTGGAAGTACATAACCGTATCGCCTACCACCTCGTTGATATTCATGGGTGTTAGCTGTGTTTCGGAACCGATCTTCGAGAAGCGGTCCACAATCTTCATCAGGTGTGCCAAGTCCTTCGACATCTCGTCCACGGCCATCTGGTCTATGGGTTGTGTGCGCAAGTACTCAACCCATCCTAAGAGTGACGATGTCGGCGTGCCAAGCTGGTGTGCTGTCTCCTTCGCAAGACCCACCCACACGCGGTTCTGCTCGTTTTGCTTCGTTGACGAGAAGGCTATGTAGGCGAAGATAGCAAATATAAGGATGATTATAAGCTGTACGTAGGGGAAGAATACCAGCGCCTCACTGTGGGCACTTGCAATGAGACCCTCGTAGTCCGTAGTGCCGTAGTATATGGTATAAGTCGTGTGCTGCGTGATGCGGTGCGATACGGAGATGGGTTTATTCGTCTTGCTCATCTTCATAATCTCGGCGCGCAGTGCCTCCTTGTCGAATGCTATCTCGTCGGGAAGGTTTGTAACAAGCACATTTAGGCGCTCATCCGTAATCACGAGTGGCACATTGGTATGCTCGGCAAGCTCATCTAAGAGTTCTTGGTTGTAACCGAAGCCTCCGATATTTGTCGTGCGCAAAATATCCTCCCACATAGTCACCGCGTTGCGCTCATCGCGGCGTAGCTGCTCCACAGCAGCCTCGTCCTCGTGCTTCATCTCCACAGATACGGTCCACGTGTAGTATATGGACAATGCGGCGAGCGCTAAACCGAGGGCTATAACTACGGTGCGGCGGCGGGCAGAGAGAAAGGGGATATGTATGCGTGGTAGTTTCATCTTTGTGGTGTGCTATTAGTGCATGTCGAGGTCCTGCTCACGGAGTATGCGCTCATACTCCTCGCGGTTGAGGAGTAACTCTACGGCCTTGTCTACCAATGCATCGTTTACTGCAGAGTGCTCCATCACACCCTCGCGGTAGGCGTAGCGTAGCAATACGTCGGAGGTTATGGCCTCCTCAATCTCGTTGCGGTAGGTCTCCATGTTCGACATCTTATCATCCTTGATGAGGCTCTTAAGCGCCTCTATTGCCTCGTCAAGACTCTCGTCGTAGCGGTCGTTCTTTGCCGCCTTCTCCAGAGTTGTGAGGGCACGACGTGTCTCCGACTCGTAGGGCACATCTCTCTCCTCTACGAAGCGGCAGAAGTCGGCATAGTCCTCATCCGTAAGTTTGAAGGTGCGCACGTCGATAACTTCGTCGTGGTGCTTGCGCATGTACTCATCTGCCCAATCTTCCATGTAGCCCATGGCGTAGAGCGTGAGGGCGAAGCGACTTACATACTCTGCATCAACTTTGACATCTGGCACGATGCCACCACCGTCGTAGACCTTGCGGCCTCCCGCTGTGCGGAACTCCGTGATAAGAGAGTCGGGCACCATTGTCGTTGTGCCACCACTCTGGTAGTTGCGCGACTGAATGCAGCGTCCCGATGGTATGTAATACTTTGCTGTTGTGTACTTTAGGTAACCGTTGTAGCCTACGTGTCGTGTTCCCTGCACCAAACCCTTGCCATAGGTACGCTGGCCCATAACCACGGCGCGGTCGGTATCTTGGAGTGCTCCTGCCAAGATTTCAGATGCTGAAGCCGAAGCCCCATTTACGAGTACTACGATAGGAACGTCAGCAGCTATAGGGGCATGCTCTGTTGCGTAGTGGTGTAACGACGAAGAGTCGCGACCCATGAGCGATACGATGCGCTGGCCACGGGGTACAAAGAGTGATGCGATGTCCACAGCCTCCTGCATCACGCCACCACCATTTGAGCGGTAGTCGAGGATGATGCCTCGGAGTGTATCTGTAGCCATGATATGCTCTAAGGCAGTACGCATTTCGTTGTAGCTGCCCTCGATAAAGTCGTCATGTGAGATGTAGGCGATGCCGTCGCGGATATAACCCGCATAGCCCACGCTGGGGATGGAGATGCGGCGGCGTGTGAAGTGTAGGGTGTCTATTGTACTGTCGTAGCTACGCTCAACGACAACCTCTACGACTGTCTCGGGCTCACCGCGTAGGCGAGAACTTATATCCTCCACGGGGCGACCCTTCATATCCTCGCCGTTGATAGCGAGAATCTTGTCGCCAATCTTTACGCCCGCCTCATCCGAGGGAGAGTTCTTATATGGCTGAGCAAAGAGAACATAGTCACCCTTCTTGCGGATGAGAGAACCGACACCTGCATAGCGTCCCGTAGTCAGCATCTCGAAGTCGGCCATAGACTCCTCGGGGATATACTCTGAGTAGGGGTCTGTGGCGGCGATCATGCCCTGGGTGGCGCTATTTAGTAGGTCGCTTGCCTTGATGTTGTCGACATGTCCCATCTCGAACTCGCGCATTATGTTGGCGAGGATCTCGGTAGACTTGCCCAACTCAAAGTCGCGACGACTGCGCTCGGTGCTCTGTGCCGATGCACCCTCAATCGCAACAACGCTTATGAGTAGCATCGCGGCAATACCGCGCAATAGTCTTGCTCCAATCTTCTCTATCTTGCTCATTTAGTCTCTAATACAGTTTTGTTCGCTCTATTTATTCTCATCCTCGAAGCGGCTGTTGTGGATGTAGGCGCTAAGTTGGTAGCCTACACGTGCCACGGTGCGGCGCAAACCGCGAAGCTCGATGCCACTCTCGAAGATGTGCACCTCGATCTCGTCCTCAAACATGAGAAGTGCGCGGCGCAAGATGCTGTCGGCACCATATATTTTAACGTTGCCGCGATCCTCCTTGAGCTTGAAGCCGAAGGTGCGCATCGCATTCTCCAAGCGGATGGCGTCGCGCTCGTAGATGCAGCTATCCACGCGCATCTTCATAAAGCCAAAGAGAGGGTAGAAGGCAGCAAGGCCTACAAAGGCTGCTATAAATAGCATGCCACGCTGGCCCTCGAAACGCATTGCAAGCACCTCTTCGAGTGTCTTGCCCGCAATCTCTGGCTCGGGGAAGAACGAAAGCATCACCCACTCGAATGCTACGTACAAAACGCAGAGGAGTATCAAATATTTTACTGAGCGAATAAGGTGTTTCATAATGATAAGTTTTTGTTATAGGTTATTGCTCTTGATCGCCTCGGCAACCTGCTCCATAAGCCAGCGAGGGGTTGAGGTGGCGCCACATATGCCCACTTTTGTTGCGCCCTCGAGCCACGAGAACTCAATCTCTGAACTCTCCTCGACATTATAGCTGCGGGGGTTGGCACCACGGCACACCTCGTAGAGCACGCGACCATTCGAGGACTTGCGGCCCGAAACGAAGATGACCACATCTACGCTACGCGAGAAGTCGGCAAGAAGCGCCTCGCGTCCTGCTACACGTCGGCAGATGGTGTCGTCGATAGTTATAGAGACCTCGCCTGCACGAGCCTTAATCTCCTCGGCGAGCTGGTTAAATAGAGCAATGCTCTGTGTCGTCTGCGATAGGAAGTATATGGGGCGCGTAAAGTCGATGCTGTCGAGATCCTTCTCTCCCTCAATTACCACAACGTCGTCATCGGCCTGACCCGTGAGTCCGATAACCTCGGCGTGGCCACGCTTGCCAAGCAATACTACGCTACCACCTACCCCTTGCATCTTGTCGTATGCCTCGCGCAAGCGGCGCTGTAGGCGTGCCACAACGGGACAGGTGGCATCAATAATCGTGATGCCCAGCTCTTCTGCCATGCGATAGGTACGGGGAGGTTCGCCATGTGCGCGGATGAGGAGTGTGTGACCGTTTAGGTTTGGCATATCCTCATGCGATATGGTGTGTAGGCCGAGCTGCTCGAGACGCTGTACCTCCACGCGGTTGTGTACGATGTCGCCTAACGAGTAGACATCGCCAACACGCTCCAGGGCGCTCTCAGCCTCGCCAATAGCCCTAACTACACCGAAGCAGAAACCCGAGTTATCGTCGATAATAACCTCCATAGTAGCCCTTTGTTAGAGTGTTGTAACGCGCTCAAATTCCCTGTCGAACCATGCCATCTGCTCCTCCACCGTCATAGACGAGTTGTCCAAGACGATGGCGTCGTCAGCCTTGCGTAGGGGAGATATTGTACGTGTCATATCTGCCTTATCGCGCGATACTACATTTTCGTACACCTCCTGGAGTGTTACATTGTCGCCCTTCGCGGAGAGCTCCTTATAGCGGCGCTCAGCACGTACCATGGGGTCTGCAGTCATGTATATTTTAAGCTCTGCCTCGGGGAATACCACGGTGCCGATGTCGCGGCCATCCATCACCACGCCCTTCTTGCGTCCCATCTCCTGCTGCATGGCAACGAGCTTCTCGCGCACAGCGCCAATGGAACTCACGGTGCTCACACAGTTGCTAACCTCGATAGTGCGTATCTTGTTCTCGACGAGGTCGCCATTGACGTAGATATCGCTGGCACCACGTGTGGGGTTAAATCTAAAGTCGATATTTATATCCTTGAGCATCTCCTTGATAAGCTCCTCGTTGGCGATGCCCGAGGGTATTGCGCCATGCTCCAAGGCGTAGAGCGTAACGGCACGATACATAGCGCCAGTGTCGATGAAGATGTAGCCGAGGCGTGCTGCTATGGCCTTGGCAAAGGTGCTCTTGCCGCACGACGAGTGTCCGTCGATGGCAATAATTATCTTGTGCTTATTACTCATATGTTCTATAGGTCTATTATTACGGAGATAAGGGAGTATACGCCCAAAGCTGAAATTATGATACCCGCAATGCGATTAATCACGATTAGGTGTCGAGGTTTGAACCCACGGCGGAAGAGGTTGACAAGCGACGTGAGACCCGTCCACCATACCATGGCACCGAGAAGGAAGCCACCCAATACCAAGAGGTTGCGTATCATGCGTGGGATCTTGACATACTCCTCGCTCTGGACCTTTGCCTCCTCTTCGGCTCTCTGCTTAGCCTCCTCAATTTTGCGCTCCTCGTGCTTTGTGATAATGCCAAAATTGTCACGAGCGAGAGCCTCGTCGCTGTAGTTTAATAGTCCAGCGTCATCGAGATAATCCTTGTCGCCACTCTCTTCAACGGCAACCTCTTTAGCGTGCTCCATGGGGTCACTGCTCGATAGTTCCACATTAAACATTGTGAAGAAGGCGAGAATGTAGGGTATGACGATGGCGAAGTTTGCAAGCGTAAAACCAAACATCGAGGCGAAGTCCTGCCATAAGGCATTTGTGCCTGTGCGGTTCTTGCGCACCTGAGGTACAGGGTTCTTGAAGAAGATGAATATTCCCACGACGATAACGAAGATGCCGCCGCACGATAATATGATTGTACTATACTCGTCGATGTATTCTTTCAAGAGGGCGTAGAGCGTAAATGCCAATATCGCCATCAGCGTATCGGCGCTCGCAACACCCAGGCCAGAGAAGATGCCCGAGAGGTAGCCCCTGCTAAGTGTGCGCTGTATGCACAACACAGCCACAGGTCCAACCGTAACGGAGGATGCGAGGCCCACCAGTAGACCATCTATGAGTATCTTTATAATCTCAACAATCATCTTTTTTACCCATTTTATTGAACGCCGACCATGCGGTGATACAGGTCAACATATCGGCGCAAATATACAAAATTTTAGTGAAAAATCCCGTAGTCACCTACAATAAATTAAGCAAATTTGCCACCAAAAGTTCAAGAAAATAGTATATATGGAGCTAGGTGGTGGGTGAATTTGTTGTTTCCCAAAATATTTTGTATCTTTGTGTTGTTAATGAAATATCTAAAAAAAATAAAACCATGAACGAGAATAATAAACCAGGTATCGAGATACAACTCGACGAGCAGGTGGCACAGGGCAACTACTGCAACCTCGCAATCATCGCACACTCAACATCGGAGTTCGTCCTCGACTTCGCAACAATGCTCCCAGGCCTTCCTAAGGCACGTGTTAAGAGTCGCGTAGTCCTTACTCCCGAGCACGCAAAGCGTCTCCTTCTTTCACTCCAGGAGAATATCACACGCTACGAGAACAACGTAGGTAAGATTAACATCCCCACAAAGCATATGGTTGATCCTTTCGGTCATAAGGGCAACGCATAATTTGTTGTGATAAGGGGTCATTCTCGGCCTCTCAATCAATAGCCAGAATGGGATGTACACTAAAGTACTACCCATCCTGGCTATTTTCATGTCGAGACCAAGCCTAACCCCTTCTGACAACAAATTGGGTTGTAGTATGTCCCATCCGCTCTTTCTCTTTATCGGCAGCAAATTAACTAAAAAAAAGAGACCGCCTTACCGACGGTCTCTTGTGCTCCGAAGAGCAACACCCAATAAAAAACTAAAAAGATTTATCTCAAATTAACAGTGTAGTGCGCAGCCTCTCAAAGCTGCGCGTCAGCCCATTCTCAATGTGCCTTTTTCCACAGTGCAAAGATGGGGCTTTACCACAAAACCTACAATCGCAAAATATGGGTATTTTATAAAATAAATATCCCCTATTATAGTGATTTTGCTATTCGAGAAATTATCGCTATATTTGCATGTAATATAATAATATAAGTGGTGTAATAAATCAACGTGTTGATATACAATGACTAAAGCAAACAACTTATCTGTTTCGGTGGCACTATCCCCCGAGATGAAGATATACGAGCTCATAGATGCAGCGCCCATGCTGCTATCGCTATTCTCGCGCCTCGACATACGTCTCCCCTTTGGTGATATATCCATTGCCGAGATGTGTCGTCGCGATGGTTACAACGCACAGCTCTTTATGATGCTCTGCGCCATGCACATAGACTCGCGTTACCACCCCTCGCAGGAGGAGATGACCGAGGATATGTTGCCTGAGGTTATCGCCTACCTACGTGCCTCGCATCGCTACTATGCCGAGCGCATGTTGCCCCACACAGCACGCCACCTCGAGGAGGTGCTCTCGCACTGCGACGAGCTCTCGGAGCGTGTGCTGCGTCGCTTCTACGACGACTATGCCCACTACATCAAGAGCCACTTCGAGGAGGAGGAACGCGAGATATTTACACTCATGGAGCGCGGTGGTGAGCGCGATGCCAACTTTGCCCTCTTCGACATGCCTCATGCCGACATCGACGACCGCTCGAACGACATCGCCTCGCTCATAGTCAAGAGCCTGCCAGAGTCTGCGCCCACATCGTTGCGTTGCGATATGCTCAAGGATGTCTACGAGTTGCGCGATGACCTACGCCGTCATAGCAACATCGAGACCTACTTGTTGCGCCCCCTTGTTGTTAAGTACCTTAAACAGCGATAGCCATGAAGCGTCTCTCGATAGCCATAGTTGAGCCTTCGCCCATAATCCTTGAGGGTGTGGCGACGATTGTTAGCCATAGTCCCAGCCTACGTGTTGTGGGTGCCGTGGCGACGTTGGGTGAGTTGCAGGCGATATTGCGTAATGCGGAGGTTGATGTACTAATCGCTTCTGTCGGCTTGTCGCGTGATATAGAGGGTGTTGCGGAGTTGCAGTCGCTACCCATAATAGGTATGCAGAGTGCCATTGTAGACGCCTCCACATTGCGTCGCTTTACGGCCGTGGCAACGCTCTACACTTCAGAGGAGGAACTACAGCGCATGATTATAGATGCGGCGGATATGCCTGCGGAGCATAACTACGCCGAGAGTCACGAACTCTCGGAGCGTGAGCGCGATGTGCTGGTTCTCGTGGCGCGAGGACTCACGAATAAGGAGATTGCCTCGGAACTAAACATCTCGCCACACACCGTAATCTCTCACCGCAAGAACATCGTCCACAAGACGGGTATTCGCTCTGTTGCTGGTCTCACGGTATATGCTGTGCTTAACAAATTCATTGATAGTGAACGACTTTAAAATATAAAAACATGAAAACAGAACTTTGTGCCTACTCAGTTGATGCGTGTCGCATCGCTCAGCGCCTCGGTGTTGATCGCGTGGAGCTGTGCGCCTCGCCTGCGGAGGGTGGTGTGACCCCATCAATGGCGACCATCGAGCGTGTCGCAAAGATTGGTGGTATCGACGTTAGCGTTATGATACGCCCTCGTGGTGGTGACTTCCTATACTCGGACGATGAGTTCGAGACAATGCTTCGCGATATTGCTTACGCTCGCGAGGCGGGTGCTACGGGCGTAGTATTCGGCATCCTTACGGCCGATGGCAGAGTAGATGTGAAGCGTACACGCCAGCTCGTTGAGGCGAGCAAGGGCATGGAGACAACGTTCCATCGTGCAGTAGATATGACTGCAGACTATGAGGCTGCTGTTGAGGCTGTTATCGCAGCAGGATGCGACCGTATTCTCACCTCGGGAAGCTACGGCAAAGCTATAGACGGCATTGCTAACATTGGTCGAGCGGTGGATATTGCCCAGGGCCGCATAGAGATTATGGCGGGTAGTGGTGTGGTGGCAGCAAATGCCGCGCAGCTTGCAGCCGTAGGTGTCGACGCTCTCCACTTCAGCGCTAAGTGCATGGTGGCGGGAGCTATGGAGTATCGCAACCCTCGTATCTCGATGGGTGGTAGCGATGCAGTGGATGAGTATGCTTTGCGTACTGTAGACGAAAATGAAGTAAAAGAGATACTTAAACTTGTAAAGTAATGAATATGAAAAGATTACTATTAGTGTGTGCTGTGGCGTTGTTCGCTGTAGCATGTGGCACACAGCCCCAGGCGAAGGAGTCTTATAACCCCGATAATGACGAGGCACTACAGGCGGCATTCGAGACTTCGGAGCGTGGCGAGGAGTTGCGCAAACTCGTGGCTGAGACTCCCGAGGCGGAGCAGCGTGATATGGCATACCTCATTGTAAATATGCCTGAGCACGACCGCGAGGCTATGGACCTTGAGCTTTTGAAGGAGAATGTAACATACGCCAATATCGCACGCAACAAGTATGCGTGGGCGAAGGAGCTCCCCGAGGATGTATATCTATGCGACGTGTTGCCCTATGCCGTTGTGGATGAGGTGCGCGACTCATGGCGTAAGGATATGTACGAGTTGTTCGCCCCCGCTGTAGATACGTGCAAAACAATGTACGATGCTATCTGTGCTGTTAACGCCAATATTCCTGCGCTCACAGGCGTACACTACAACACCAAGCGCGAGAAGACAAACCAGAGCCCCAGTGAGTCTATCCGCCAGGGTATGGCATCGTGCACAGGCCTCTCTATCTTGCTTGTTGATGCCTACCGTGCTGTCGGCATCCCTGCACGCTTTGCAGGTACAGCATCATGGCACGACAACCGCGGTAACCACAGCTGGACAGAGGTATGGCTCGATGGTGAGTGGCGCGTAACGGAGTACTACTTCCCCTCGCAACTCGACCACCTATGGTTTATGGCAGATGCAGCAAAGGCAAATGCCGAGGATCGCAACTATGCTATCTACGCTACACGCTTTGCGGGTGGTGACGACTGGTTCCCCATGGTCTGGGCAGATGAAGGCGAGGATGCACTCGTTGAGGAGTTGCCAAAGTGGGTAGGGGCGGAGAATGTTACGCAGCACTATATCGACCTCGCATACGATCAATATACACGTCACCTCGAGGCGGGCACACACACCTTCCTCCGCATAGCGGGATATAAGCAGCAGGGCAAGACCGAGCACTCTGACGACCGTGTGGCGATGGGTGTTGACATCTTCCGTGGCACCGAGCAGATGGGTGGTGGTCTCACCGCTGGCGAGCTTCGCGATATGAACGACTTCTTCTCTGTGCTTCTTCCCAAGAACACTGAGTATGAACTTCGCTACTACAACGAGGCGGGCGAGCTTCAGACCCAGACTGTTGCCCTTGGCGAGCATGAACTTCTAGTCTCAATCTTCCTCAAATAATTGAATTTCTTGTGACGAGGGGTCATTCTCGACCCCTCAAACAATAGCCCGAATGGGACGTGCGCCAGAGTACTACCCATCCGGGCTATTTTTATGTCGAGGCCAAGCCTAAACCCTTCTGGCAAGAAATTGGGTATGGTGAGGTGCGGAGCAACTATCAGTTACTCCATGGCCTCAATCTCTTCGGCTAGGGCTATATACTCTCTCGCGCGTGAGGTGAGTGCGCGCTCGTAGCTCTCGCACCTACGCAGGGGCTTTGTGCTGCGTCCCGCGGCGTGCCATGCGGCATCGCGATATGCCTCAGCCACATCGTGCCAGTAGCCGCACATCTTCATCATGCGCGCCTTGCGCTCGGCAGCGAGTGAGGCGTAGTGCGCCTGGAGGTAGGGGTTACGCAGCCTCTCGTATGAACGCTTTATATCGCGGTCATAGCTGCTGAAGATGACACAGATAATGTCATGCGTTGCCTTGAGGCGGTCGCCCTTGAGTGAGGCGACAAGTTCATAAGTTGTGTTACTCATAATAAAACACCAATAAATAAAATAACGGAAACAACAATCTGCTTGGGTAGGCATGGCATGCGCCACAACTGCCCGTGCAGTATCTGTTCTTTCCGTTATTTTTATCTATCGGTGCGTGCACTATTTCGTGCTCCGATGTTGCAAAGATAGCGTAAATATTTCACTCTGCCAAATCCAACCCCATGATTTGGGGAGAGGGTGCATATATTTTCCCAAAATCAGGCGATTGCCCAAAATCGAGCACTGCCATACCTTTGCATCCAGAAAATTACTAAAATGTAAGGCTATGGGTGCATTCAAAAGATACACTATATTAATAATAGCGCTGCTGGCGGCTGTTGCTACTCAGGCAACAGAGCCTCCCGCAAGCATCGAGGTGAGCGGCGTGGTGCGTGACTACGAGGGCAGGGCGTTGCCCTATGTAACCATCTTTGTGGAGGGCACATCGCGCGGCACAACAACTGATGCCAATGGTCGCTATACGCTATACGTTGCCGAGAGCGACACGAGACTCACGGCGCAGATGATGGGCTACGAGACCGCGACACGCGACATAGATATGCGCGGTAATATGAATATCGACTTCC
Organism: Bacteroidota bacterium; assembly: GCA_023413645.1. GTDB lineage: Bacteria > Bacteroidota > Bacteroidia > Bacteroidales > Rikenellaceae > Alistipes. Next base: position 14,407 of record JAEZPN010000112.1, on the reverse strand, counting down.
AGATGGCGGAGACTGCGATGGCGATAGATGCCGTGGTGGTATCGGCCTCGGGTGTGGGTAACATCAAGCGCTCGGCCTTTAATGCCGTGGCTGTGGATATGCAGCCCCTGAAGAATACGACAAAGAACCTTGCCGATGCGCTCTCGAGTGCCCCTGGTCTAAAACTCCGTGAGTCGGGAGGCGTAGGCTCGGATATGTCGCTCACGATAGATGGCTTTGCGGGTAAGCATGTGAAAATATTTATCGACGGTGTGCCTCAGGAGGGCGTGGGTGGAGCCTTTGCGCTCAACAATATTCCTGCGGGCTATGCCGATAGGGTGGAGGTATATCGTGGTGTTGTCCCCGTGGGTTTTGGTGCCGATGCCCTGGGTGGCGTGATAAACATCGTCACTAACAAGTCGCACCGCACATGGTGGGCGGATGCCTCATACTCCTTTGGCTCGTTCAACACCCACCGCTCAAGTGTAAATGCGGGTCAGCGACTTGAAAATGGCCTAACGTGGGAGGTATTCGCCTTTCAGAACTACTCCGATAACAACTATAAAGTCGATGTCCCCGTTGAGGACTTCGCTACGGGACGTATTGATCGCACACATCTCGAGCGCATGGAGCGCTTTCACGACACCTACCACAACGAGAGCGTTGTGGCTAAGATGGGCGTAGTGGATAAGCGCTGGGCAGATAGACTGATGCTCTCGTTCAACTACTCGCAGATGTACAAGGAGATACAGACGGGTGTGCGCCAGGAGATTGTCTATGGCGATAAGCTACGTCGTGCCCACTCGCTTATGCCCTCGGTGGAGTACCAGAAGCGTAACCTCGGCGTCGAGGGTCTCGACCTCACGCTTACGGCAAACTATAACCATAACATAACCTACAACATCGACACCGCGCAGTACAAATATAACTGGCGTGGCGAGACTTCACGTCTCAATTCGCCTGGTGAGCAGTCATACCAGCATACACGCTCGGCGAACCACAACTGGAATGCCACGGCGACATTAAACTACCGTCTGGGCGATGCCCACACCTTCACGCTGAACCATGTCTTGAACCATTTCCGCCGCTCGAATACCTCGCTCTTGGCTAAGGAGGCGGTGGAGGATGCCATCGATAAGCAGACGATGAAGAACATCACGGGTTTGCAGTATCGCCTTGCGTTGTCGGAGCGCTGGAATGCCTCGCTCTTTGCTAAGTACTACTCGCTCAAGGTGCGCGGCCCCGTGGCTACGGATAGCAACGCTACTGCCTTTGTACCTACGTCGCGCAGTGAGGATGCCTTTGGCTATGGTGCTGCGGCGACATACCTCATCCTACCCTCTCTGCAGGCGAAACTATCCTACGAAAAGGCGTACCGTCTACCCACCATCGAGGAGATGTTCGGCGATGAGGACCTCGAGATGGGCGATATAGGCATACGCCCTGAGAGTAGTGATAATCTGAATGTTAGTCTTAGCTATACGGGTGCTTATGGCAGCGATAAGGAGCATGGACTCTATGTTGAGGGTGGCTTCGTGTGGCGCGGTACGCAGGACTACATACAGCGCAACATCGTAGATATGAGTGGCGGTAAGGCGGCGGCAAGCTACATAAACTATGGCTCGGTGCGCACATGGGGCGTTAACCTCTCGGCGCGCTACGACTACAAGCGCTGGGTGGCCATAGGTGGCAACTTTACATATATGGATGTGCGCGACAACCAGCCTACGGCGATAGGTTCGTCGATGCCCAACCTCGGCTATGGCGACCGCATGCCCAACATCCCATATCTCTTTGCTGATGGCTTCGTTACGCTCTCGTGGCACAACTGCGGATGGAGGGGCAACACCCTTGAGCTGACCTACGACAATCAGTACCTGCACAACTTCTACTACTACTCTTCACGCATCGGCTCGAACAAGGATGACTATATGGTGCCCACGCAGTTCTCGCACAATGTGGCCCTGAACTACACGATTAAGGATGGGCGCTACAACATCGCCTTCGAGTGCCGCAACCTCACAAACGAGCGTCTCTACGATAACTTTAGCCTGCAGAAGGCGGGTCGTGCATACTATGTCAAGTTGCGCGTAGCGTTCGGCGGCAGATAGAGAAATTAGCAATTAGAATTTAGTAATTAGTAATAACATAAAAATAAAATACTATGATTAACAAGATTTTACGAAAGTTCTCGGTAGTAACACTATCGACAATTGCGCTGGCCGTTGTGGCGGCGTGTGAGACAAACACAAACATCCCCACGGGTGGCACACAGGATAACGATGCCGTGCGCCCCTATGTCCTTGCTACGCAGGGCACATTCACGGGTAATACCACAAACGCCCTCGTTACGGCATCCGACCTCAATAGTGGCGTGGTGGGCATGACAAATGGTCTTGTCAACGATGGCGCATCGTACTGGGTATTCTACGGCGACAAGTATCTCTATGGCCTAACCTACAATCAGGGCAATGCGGGTACAACGCGCTCATATGTCATGAACGACGACTATACACTCACGGCGCGCCCTGCGGAGTATGCCGTGCGCCGATTTACGACTTTCGGCATCTACGACCGCTACATCATGACATTCTCTACGGGTGACGGCCCAGCGGAGTGGGCAGATGCTAATGGCTTCATTCCCAAGTCGTTCCTCGTGTCATACCTCGATGTTGAGGCCGAGACATACACCACAAATGACACCCTCGAGGAGCACTACCTCTCGGAGAACTTCCTCGGCAATGGCGAGTTCGTGACCTTGGCGGGCGTTGAGGAGGTAGATGGCAAAATCTTCTCGGCTGCCGTACCTATGGGCTTGAGCCAGTATGGCGTGAAAGCCGAGGGTGGCAAGTGGGTAAAGCCTGGTAATGAGGACCTTGTAAAGACCGAGGCGGGAGGCTCTGGCTCGGGAGCATACAAGGAGGGCGAGTTGCAGTGGACGCAGTATCCCGACGAGTGCTGGGTGGCGATATTTGAGGATGAGACCCTCGCCGAGCGCAAGCTCATCCGCACGGACAAGATTAGCTACGCATGTGGCAGAAACAAGTCGCAGTACTATCAGATGATTTGGACTGCGGAGAGTGGCGATGTCTATGTATTTTCGCCCTCGTATGCCAAGACTATGGCCGACGAGCGTCAGCAGACTACGCTCCCCGCGGGTGTGGTGCGCATAAAGGCGGGTACGGAGGAGTTCGACCCCAACTACTATGTTAATATCGAGGCACTTACTAATGGCATCTCCTTCCTTCGCACATGGTATATTGGCGGCTCGAAGTTCCTGATGCTCATGTACGATATGCCTCTCGCCCCCGCAACCACGATGACGGCATCGCGCCTTGCGATATTCGATGTGGAGAGCGCCTCGTTGACATATGTCGAGGGTCTTCCCTCTGCCGAGCGCATCTCGGGCTTTGGCACTGCGCCCTACTCAGAGGATGGCAAGTGCTACATCGCCGTGACACTTACGGACGACTATCCCGCAGTATACGCTATCGACGCAGCTACGGCAGTGGCAACAAAGGGCCTTACGGTTGAGGCAACGCAGATTGGTGGCATAGGTCGCATGACACCGATAGAGTAATTGCCTCGAAAATTTTGGCAATAAGCGAAAATTTGTAGTAACTTTGTAGTACAATCTTATGTCCTCTATATATATGAGAAATATTTTCAAGCAACTCCATATATGGCTATCCATACCCCTTGGTGTAGTTATATCCATAATCTGCTTCTCGGGCGCTATGCTCATCTTCGAGAAGGAGATAACACGCATGGTGCAGCACGACTACTACTATGTCGAGGAGGTTAAGGGAGAACCTTTGCCCCTCGGTGACATTGTCGCCGCGGTAGAGCCCACCTTGGCTGAGGGACGCAAGATTACGGGAGTAACTATCAGCGACGACCCAGCGCAGAGCTATAAGGTAAACATAAATACGGCAAAGAGGGCTGCGATATATGTCGACCAGTATACGGGCGAGGTGCTTGGCGAGCCAGAGCGTCTGCAGTTCTTCAAGGATATGTTCAGCCTGCACCGCTGGCTTATGGATGAGCGCCCCGAGGATAAGGAGGCTACGTTCTGGGGTAAGATGATTGTGGGTATTAGCACACTCCTTATGGTTATTATTACCCTTACGGGCATCGTACTATGGTTTCCCAAAAGCCTTAAGGCACTCAAGCACCGCTCGCAGATTGCCCTACGCAAGGGGTGGCACCGCTTCTGGTACGACCTTCATGTTGTGGGCGGCATCTACGCTACGCTGATACTTTTGGCCATGGCGCTAACGGGCCTTACGTGGTCCTTCGAGTGGTACGGCAAAGGATTTTATAAGTTGCTTGGTGCTGATACGGAGGCGAGTGTGGGTGCGGTAAAGAGTAGTGGTAAGGGAGATGCTAAGGGTGGCACACAAAGTAAAGTCGAAAATCCCTATATCCATTGGTCGGATGTTGTTAAGGAGGTGGCGAGTCGCAATGGCAAGTTCGTGGAGATGACTATATCAAAGGGTAAGGTCGACGTAAAGAGCTCTAACTGTGGCAATCAGCGCGCAAAGGATACCTACCATTTCAACGGTGCTACGGGCGAGATAACCTCTGTCGAAAGCTATGCCGATAAGGCGAGCGATAGTAAGGCCAAAGGGTGGGTATACTCTGTGCACGTAGGTAGCTGGGGTGGTATCGTCACACGTGTGTTGTGGTTTTTGGCAGCAATGCTTGGCGCAACACTTCCGCTTACGGGCTACTACCTCTGGATAAAGCGCAAATTCTTCAAGAAGAGGTCGCAGTAGGTCCGGCCGACGACATAAAAAAAATAGGGACTATCCTTTGTGGATAGTCCCTGTTTCTGTTCAAGTAGCGGGCGATTACTCGCTCTTCTTCATACGACGCTCCTTGATACGTGCCTTCTTACCTGTAAGGTCACGCAAGTAGTAGATACGTGCACGACGTACTACACCATACTTGTTCACCTCGATCTTGTCGATGTGGGGTGAGTACAATGGGAAGATACGCTCAACGCCTACACCGTTAGATACCTTACGGATTGTAAACATCTTAGTACGGCCTGAACCCTTAATCTGGATAACTACACCACGGAAGCTCTGGAGACGCTCCTTGTTACCCTCGACGATACGATAAGTTACGGTGATAGTATCACCAGCCTCAAACTTGGGCACATCGTTCTCGCCCTTTGCCCACATCTGCTCGTTTACGAGTCTGATCAATGCATCTTTGTTCATTGTTGCAACAAAATAATTAAATGTTTATCGCTCAACATTATCGCTGTGTCGGCGCTACCATATTGCCACCTTCGACAATAATCCTTGTGTTATCGACCCATTTAACTTTCGCCAAACGGCCACCCACAAATTGCGCCTTCACCCATTATAAGAGGTTGATACGGGCTGCAAAGGTATGCAATTATTTTTATTCTACAAAAAAAGTGTGCTAAAAATTACTCTGTCTCAGCCCTTTTCGCGAGACATAGTCGCTGTAGAGCTCCACAAAGTAGGCTGCATCGCCTACATCTGTGCGCTCAAAACGTATGGGCTCGGAGATGTAGAGCTCGCCAACATAGCCATTCTCATCCTCCGCTAAGCCGCATACGACATATTCGTTGCCATAGGTACATAACGCCCAGTCGGGTGAGGAGGTGTAGGCATAATCAAGGAGACTCTGACGTATCTCGTCCTCGGTGTACTCCTCCACAACGTCACTACGGAAGATGTCGAAATGCAACGAGGGCGAGGACATAAATGTCTCTACCTCAATAGATATAAAGTAGTCAGCATAGCCCATAAAGGCGCTGTAATATGGCTCGAGAGCTGCTACCTCTGCAAGGTCATAGGCCGATGTGCTCACGCCAGTAATATAGTTGTCTCCCTCGCCATCTTCGAGCGTTGTGAAGCTATAGAGGAAGAGGTCGGTGGTTGCAGCACCTGCGTAGTAGCCATATACGGCCAATATAAACTCTGTGGCTGGGGGTAGCTGCGAGATATGCTCGCTGTAGGTGCCCGAGAGTTCGAGCGGTGCATACTTCGACATCACCCACTCCAACTGCTCCTCCTTATCTCCTGCGGGTAGGTTTTTTGCATACATCAATACCGCCGTGTAGGGCTCGTCGCACGAGGGGGTAATGGTCACATCCACAGAGCGGGGGCGTATATTCTCGAACCTTGCAGTAAACGTCATGTCGGAGCGCTCGACGCTGCCTGTGGTGAAATATTCGATTATGGGCTTAGATACAACCATCGGTACATTGCCATCTTCGGAGGCTACGGCGTATGTTAGTACCATATAGCGGTGGTTGGCATTAAGTGTCTTATGGAATGTGGTATTGCCCTTATATCCAAGTTGTTGCATGATGGCCTCGGGACTCTTCTCCTCGAAGTAGTAGAGGTGGTCGGCGATATAGAAGAATGCCTCGGCTACGGCATCCTCAGCCTCCTCGGTAAAGGGTAGTCCCTGCTCGATATATCCCGCCTCGGTATCCTCTACAACCTGAACAACGTAGTAGCCCTCCCAACTCTTTGGTGCAACGTTAAACGTCACCTCGGGGCCCTCAGCCACAATATCAATCTCAAACTCTTCAGCAGTGCGTTCGGGTAAGCGGTCGCTAATAAAGGTGTAGGCTACGGGAGTGACACATTCGTATGTGTCACCGCGCAGGTAGATGCCGTAGGCGTAGATGACATACTCGCGTGCGGGAGATAGATCTTGCCACACTCTCGTCTGCTTACGTTGCAACGCAAGACCGCTCCTCATAAGGAAATCTTCAAGACTCTCATTGGCAGATACGTAGCTGAAGTATTGTATGATATCTGCCGCAACGAGCTCCTCTATAGTAGTGATATTCAAACCTGTAAGGTAACTCTTCTCTGCCATGGTAACGACATAGAGCATATCGTTGCTACGGGGTGTTATAGCGACCTCACACTCCGAGTAGTCGAGCTTAGTGATGTCAAGTGTTAGGTAACACTCTGCGCCTGCCGCCTGCTTAATGGTAAATTGAGGCCTCTCTGCCGTAGTTGTATGGCGCAATGTCACTACCGCCTCGCGTGGCGTGTCGCTATCGTTGGGAAGTACCCTAAATGCTATCGTGCCAGGCGTGGTGTTGTCAATATCTACTATCCACTCTGCCTCGGTGACAGCTACGGGGTTTATGCCGTTGCTGTTTGCCAGGGTATAACAAACCTCGACATAGCCGCCAATATCGGCCACATCGAGGGTTGTTGTGTCTACACAAAATGAGGACTTCGTCTCGGCGCTATGCTCGGCACACGAGGCGAGAAGCAGGGTGGTGAAGAAGACTAATGTTAGCAGTCTTTTCATCGCTACAAGTACTTAACGACGGGCATTGAGCGCATCACAGGCACCTCGCCCTCGTTCGACTCCACGGCGAAGACGATAACCATATACTTCTTACCCGACGTGAGCTGCATGTTGATACTCTTGGTGCCTCTGTAGCAGTTTGCCTTGAGGTACTGCTCGGCGCTGTAGCCGCTCTTCATGGCGTTGCGTGCGTTGGTATAGAAGCTCGAGGCGATGCTCTTAATGGTGTAGTTGTTAAGGTTCTCGCCAGGAGGGGTGTAGAGGAGGTTATCCTCGGGTGCAATCTGAATTGCGTAGTAGCCATCCCAATTTTCGGGTGTCACGCTGATTGTAGCCGTGCCATTCGATAATGTTGCTGTAACGTTGAATGTCGCATCGTACATCGTTGGCATGGGAATATCCACAATCGCGGTGTGTAAAGGCGTTGTCATGGTGTAGTTGTTGCCCTGGAACTCAACGCCATAGCTGTAGATGGTGTATGTTGCACCCGGCTGCATGCCTACAAACTCGCGCTCGGCCTCGCCGTTGTAGATGAGCTGTGGCGATACGTTCTGCATAAGCTCCTCGAGGGTCATGTTGTAGCGCTTAGCGAGCGAGAGGTAGCTCTCCATCTCATTTGCCACGAACACGGCACCATCGGTGATACCCGTCTGCTTGAAATACTCCGAGTCGATGATGTTTGCCATGTATGGACGCCTCTGGTCGCGTGGTGAATACTTCACCTTGCAGCTTTTGTATGTTACATCCGAAACACTGAACTTGAAGTCGTTCAAGGGGCGCTTGTCCTGTGTTACATAGACACGAAGTGACTTCTCCATGCCTGTATATCTAATTGTCACAAAGCCTGTGCGCTCCTCCGATGAGTCGCTCTCGGCGATGTGTAACATAATCTGGTAACTGTTGATGTCGATGGGCGTAATCCAATCTACATTGGTCTTAACCTCGGGCATAGCACCCCTCACGGGGTTAGTCACAGTGTAGAAAATAGGGATGTCGCCACCCTCACCTGTTACGTTGAGCTGATAGATATCTAACTCCATGGTGGGAGGGTTGTTGGGATCTATCTGTGGTTCACAGCTCGCAAGTGCTAGAACAGTGACGCTTAGTGCTGCTACAAAAAATCGCTTAATAAGTTGCATATATTCCTGTGTTATATTCTATGTTACTCGCTCTTAATCACAATCTTAGCACTCTTCAAACCCTTAGAACGTGCTGTGAGTGTGATAGTTCCAGGTGTGTCGTTGCTCTCGACGATAGCCGTCATCATGCCGCTAAACACCTTCATCTTAGGCTCATGGAAGGGCTCCAACGATACTGAGTTGCCGTTAGCACCTGCGCGGTAATGACCCTCGCCAGATACGCTGTACTCGATGAGGTTGTCGGCTGTGGGGCAGAGGTTGCCATCCTTATCCACAACACTCACGGTTACGAATGCTAAGTCCTTGCCGTTAGCCTTGATTGTGGCACGGTCCACCGAGAGCTCGATATGGTGGGGCTTGCCCGCACTCTTAATCTCCTTCTCGGCTACTGCCTCGCCCGCCTCGTTGTATGCCACAACCTTAACTGTGCCGGGTTCATACTTCGTATCCATCCACATAAGGCGGTAGCGTGACTGGCGCTTGAGACTCTTCTCCGACTCCTCGTCCCATGAGTTCTCGAGAGTTACAGATGTATCCTTTGTGCGAATGCCCTGGCTCACACCGTTGATGAACAACTCTGCCGATGGGTAGTTTGTGTATACGAAGATGGGTGTTACCTCGCCCTCGCGACCTGGCCATGTCCAGTGTGGTAGGATGTGGAGGGTCTCCTTAGCCTTGTTCCAGTGGCTGCGGTAGAGGTAGTAGCGATCCTTTGGAAGACCTGCGAGGTCGACAATGCCAAAGAGTGATGAGTGACTTGGCCAGTTTGTGTAGTAGGGAGTAGGCTCGCCTAGGTAGTCGAAGCCTGTCCATACGAACTCGCCGATGCAGCAGTCGTAGTCCTCATGCCACATCCAATCATCCTCAGGAAGGTTTGACCAACTGCAGTGTTCAACGTCGTATGATGATGACTGGTGGTCGTCGTATGTCGCCATCGAGCGGCGCTCAACGGGGAACTTATATACACCGCGGCTACTTACTGTCGATGCGGTCTCTGTGCCGAGAATAATCTGCTGGGGTAGAGCCTCATAGCTGTTGCCATAGTGCCATGGACGGTAGTTGAAGCCCGCAACATCCATCATCGCCGCCATATTGTTGTAGACGACGTTATGAGGCTGGTCCATGCCCTGAGTTACATAGCGTGTTGGATCCTCGCGGTGGCAGATGTCTTGTAGGTAACGTGAGAGTTTGGGTCCCCACATCTTGTCGCCCTGATCGGGCACCTCGTTGCCTATGCACCACATCACCACACTTGGGTTGTTGCGGTAGTGATGGATGAGGTTTATCATATCTCTCTCAGACCACTCGTCGAAGTAGTTGTGATAGCCATTCGCGAGTTTTGGTGTGCGCCACTCGTCGAAGGTCTCGAGCATAAGCATCATACCCATCTCATCGCACGCCTCCACAAGCTCGGGTGCGGGCATGTTGTGAGAGGTACGGATGGCGTTACAGCCCATATCCTTCATTATGCGTATCTGGCGACGGATAGCAGCATCGTTCACCGCAGCACCCAATGGGCCGAGGTCGTGGTGGTTACATACGCCCTTGAACTTTGTCATCTCGCCATTGATGAACATACCCTCGCCTGGCACGATTACAAGCGTGCGGATGCCGAAGCGTGTAGAGTACTCATCCTTGAGCTCGTCGCCCGCGTAAATCTTTGATTTTGCGTAGTATAGGTTGGGCTCGTCTACCGACCAAAGCTCGGGGTTTGCAACATCAAACTCCTGCTCAAAGAGGGTGTTGTCGTAGCGACTGAGCTTCGCCTCGTTAGTGGCTACAACCTTGCCCGCGGGGTCAACAATATCTGTTACGATGCGGTAGATGTCTCTATCGGCACCCTCAGGTGTCTCGAGCTTTGTGCGCAACTCCACTTTTGCCCAATCCTTGGTTACGGTGGGTGTTGTCAGCTGCGTGCCCCATACGGGAACATGGGCATCCTCCGTTACCACAAGGTGTACATTGCGGTAGATACCCGCACCTGGATACCAGCGTGAAGACTCTGGCTCGTTATAGAGGCGTACGGCGAGAGTGTTTACCTCGCCCGCCTTGATCCAGGGGGTGATATCGAAGTGGAAGGAGTTGTAGCCATAGGGCCAGAATCCGACCTCCATACCATTTATATATACGCGTGCATGGCTCATGGCGCCGTCAAAGATGAGTGCCACACACTTGCCCACCTCGTATGTGGGAACCTCAAAATCGAGGCGATACCAGCCCACACCTACAAAGGGGAGACCTCCCGTACGACCAGCGTGCTCCATCGCCTCCTTCTGTCCATCCTGTGTGATGGCTACATTCTGGCGGTCGTTGTTGATGCTGAAGGGACCATATATCGCCCAGTCGTGGGGTATGGTTACCTCCTGCCAGGCTGAGTCGTTATAATCTTCGGCTACGAACTCTGCGTTATCTTCATGTGTAAAACGCCATCCGTGCTCCAGAAGTTGCTCTGTGCGTGTCTGTGCCTCTGTAGAGATGATGGTTGCAATGGCTGCAATGGTCAAAAGTAGTCGTTTCATATTGTAGTAGATTTCGATTATACCTATATTTATATCTGCTGGCGGCGGAACTCGGCGAGGATGATACCCGTCGCCATTGCCACATTCAGCGACTCCGAGGTGGGTGCATCAGCAGGGTAGGGCGGTATGAGCAGGCGGTGTGTCAGTGCCTTGCGTGTTTCGTCGGTTATGCCGCGTCCCTCGTTGCCCATAACGACAATGCCGCTCGCCTCGAGCTTCTGGTTGTAGATGTTGCCGCCGTCGAGGAGCGTGCCATATATGTTGAGTCCCTCGCGGTGTGCATCGGCAAGCAGCGCGGGGAGGTTGTCAGTATAGTGTACCCTGACGCGAAGTATCGCGCCCATAGTGGCCTGAATGACCTTGGGGTTGAAGCAGTCTGCCGTATCCCTCGAGCAGATGATGTCCTCGACACCAAACCAGTCGGCAAGGCGTATGATAGTGCCGAGGTTGCCTGGGTTCTGCACGCCATCAAGAGCTATTGTGAGCTTGCCACGCAGATTTGCCACCGATAGTTTGTAGTGTGGCTGCTCCACTACGGCGAGGGTGTCGTTTGCGGTCTTGAGTTGCGATATGCGCTCCATCTCGCGCTGGTCAACGACCTCGATGTTCTTGCCCTTGAGGTCGTGACGTGTGGTGTAGATGCGGCGCACGGTGAAGTTCGAGGCGAGTATCTCCTCGGTAAGCTTGCTGCCCTCAGCAACAAAGAGTCGCTCCTGGTCGCGCACACGCTTCTCGGCAAGTGAGCGCACAAATTGTATGTCGGCCTTAATCATCGCTTCTCCTCTATATTAAATGTCATGCCCTCTGCGGCAATGTCGGTGTTGGGGAATATCTCGCGACACTCTTCGCACAGGGTATCATGCTCCTTGTAGCGCGATGAGAAGTGTCCTATAATAAGTCTCTTTGCCTCCGCCTTTACGGCTACCTTTGCTGCCTCTACGGTTGTGGAGTGCCCACGACCCTTGGCAAACATCGCCTCGCGGGTGGAGTATGTCGTCTCGTGGTAGAGCAAGTCAACGCCATGTACGCGCTCTGCAGCCTTTGCTGAGTAGGCGGTGTCGGAGAGGTAGGCGTAGGAGCGGCTCTTGTATGGGATGTAGGTGAGTTCCTCGTTTCGGATTATCTCACCATCCTCCAATGTTATGTCCTCGCCGCGTTTTGCTGCCACGATTTGGGCTATTGAGAGCCCATATTTCTCAATTTTGAACTTGTCGACGTTGAGCCCTGGCTGCTTCTCCTTGAATAGGTAGCCCGCTGTGGGCACTCTATGGCGCAGGGGTATCGACCACACCTCGAGGGTGTTGTTCTGCATGATTATTGCATGCTCCGTAGTGCGCACCTCATGCCACTTAACCTCGTAGGGTAGGTCATCCCAGAAGTAGCGGCGGTGGTACTCCAAAATATTGCCCATGGGCGCTGGAGCATAGATGTCTAAGGGTGTTCGCTTTCCCTCCAAACCGAGGGTTGCGATAAGCGGAAAGAGACCGAAGCAGTGGTCTCCATGTAGGTGTGAAATAAACACAGCTCTAAGGCGCAGCGGATTTATGCCGCGCCTTATGAGCTGCTGTTGTACACCCTCACCTGCATCTACAAGGTAGTATTGCTCGTTGAGGTTTACTACCTGCGAGGATGGGTGGGCGTGTGGTGTAGGTTTAGCAGACGAGTTACCAAGTATGGTTACGCTAAACCCCATTTATTACTGTGCAAGCAACCAACGCTCGCAGTCCAACGCTGCGATACAGCCTGAGCCAGCAGCAGTGATAGCCTGACGGTAGTGAGGATCCTTAACGTCGCCCGCAGCAAATACACCCTCAACAGATGTCTTAGATGTGCCAGGAACAACCTTGATGTAACCCTGCTCGTCGAGCTCGAGCTGACCCTTGAATACCTCTACGTTGGGGTGGTGACCAATAGCGAGGAAGAAACCAGAGATGTCGAGTGTGCGCTCCTCGCCAGAGGTGCTAACAACACGTACGCCGATTACGCCATCCTCGTCGCCGAGAACCTCCTTAGTGTTGTGCTCGAACAATACCTCGATGTTGGGAGTGTTGAACACACGCTCCTGCATAGCCTTAGATGCGCGGAGGTAGTTCTTACGAACGATGAGGTAAACCTTCTTACAGATAGATGCAAGGTATGTAGCCTCCTCGCAAGCGGTGTCACCACCACCTACAACTGCTACATCCTGCTTGCGGTAGAAGAAACCGTCGCAAGTAGCACATGCGCTAACGCCCATACCACGATACTTAGCCTCAGACTCCAAACCGAGGTACTTAGCCGATGCACCTGTACATACGATAACTGCCTCTGCCTCGATCTCGTGCTCGTGATCTACAACAGCCTTGAAAGGACGCTTCGAAAGGTCGATGTCGGTGATGATACCGCGACGTACGTCTGCACCAAAGCGCAATGCCTGCTGACGGAGGTCCTCCATCATAGCTGTACCAGTGATACCCTGGGGATAACCGGGGAAGTTCTCAATCTCAGTTGTTGTTGTGAGCTGACCACCAGGCTCGATACCCTCGTAGAGTACGGGTGAGAGGTTAGCACGTGAAGTGTAGATAGCTGAGGTAAAACCTGCAGGACCGCTACCAATGATCAAAACTTTTACTTTCTCCATAGTTCTGGTTGTTTAATGTGTTAGTTATTTGTGTTTCGTGTTAGTTCTATCGTGTGTTAAGGAAGTCTGCCACCTGCTCGCCCTCGTCGCGGAAGTCGTAGCCGTAGCCCACCATCATGTCGAGACCCGCATCGCGCTCGCGGTCTGCCTCGGTCTCCGCACGCATGCGCTTGAGGATGTTCTCCGATGCTGCTATTGTCTCTGCAACCTCCTCCTCCGAGGGTGCATGACCCATAAGCGAGCTTAGCACATCGTAGGCGTATGCCGCAGCCATATCGTCGTAGCGCTTGTGCCAATCGTTTAGCTCCTCGGCAATAGCCTCGAGTGTCAACTCTCCCTTTGCGATGCGCTTTAGTAGTGTCTCCGTAGTGCCGAGGGGAAGGTACTGTCCCGCGATGTCTATCCACTCGGTGTGGTCGTACTCCTCTTTGAGGTAGTCACCCGTGCGGAGCATCACGCCCAACGATGCTGCAATGGCGCTGTTGTAGAGCTTGAGGCTTCGTGGTATCATCGATGCACGTATCGTTGTGCGGTTGTAGCTATATGTCTTAGCCTCGGGGTCGCGCTCCTGAAGACGTGTGAGGGCATCCACACCGCGCATCATCTTACCCGTGATGAAGGGGTTAAACTCCTCGAAGCATATATTGTCGCGCTTAAGGTTGCGCTTGTCGCGTGTCTTCCACTTCTCGATGTCGCGGATTGTGCCGTAGCTTTTCAACGAGAGTGCGGGCATAAGCAACGTGTATCCATCCTCCTCGACGAGATATGAGTAGGGCATGTCCTGCGTGTCGTGGTGGCGTGTATGACGACCCAAAACCACGGTGTAGGGA
>JAEZPN010000059.1 GCA_023413645.1 Bacteroidota bacterium | reverse complement strand
CCGAAATCGAGAGGAAGGGGACGTTAGCCTCGCCCGCAACGGCCTTAGCCAAGAGGGTCTTACCCGTTCCTGGAGGGCCCGCGAGAAGTGCTCCGCGGGGTATCTTTGCGCCCAACTCCTTGTATTTGTTGGCATTCTTGAGGAAGTCCACAATCTCCATAATCTCGACCTTTGCCTCCTCCAAGCCCGCAACATCCTTGAACGTCACGCGCTCTTTGCTGTTCTTATCCGACATCTGCGCACGCGCCTTGCCTACGTTCATGATGCCACCTGCACCGCCACCCGCACCACGGCTCATCGAGCGCATGATGAAGATAAAGATGAGGAGCATTATAAGCCAGGGCAGGAAGCTTATGACATGGTCCCAGAAGCCACGCTCCGTAATCTCGTACTCGAAGATAATATCGTTAATAGGCTCTGTATCAGCGACATCCTCCGCGGGAGTGACAACAGCAACATCCGCGCCCACAGCGAGGCTATCTGCCACAACAGCAACATCCGCACCCACAGCGAGGCTATCTGCCACAACATCTGCGGTTGGCTCCTTACGCTCGGCAACGGCGGGGCGCTGTGCCTCGTTTATCTTACGCTCGAAGTACTCGGCATCGCCATGCGAGACATAGGTAATCTGCGCACCCGAGCGAGGCATATCCTTGAAGCGCTTGTCGCTCTTAATCAACGAGTCGATGTGCTCCTTCTTCAAGAAGACACGCACCTTCTCGTGGTCCAAAATCGAAATACGCTCCACCGAACCTCCCTCGACGAGCTCCTCAACCATTGCCTGGTTACCCTTGACGGGGGCACTCTCCGAGTCACTAAAAAGGGCATAGGCGATGATGCCTATAGCGACCACTGCCCAGAACCACATGAAGTTGAAACGTGGCCTTGGGGAGGGTCTATTACTATTTTGCGCCATTTTATTCTAATGCAATTTTTCCTTTATAACACACTTATCTCTATTCACACCTTAGTCGCCAAACTCGTAGCGCTTCATGGGCGCATCTGCCCACAACTCCTCCAAGCGATAGTACTCGCGCATGTCGGTCTGGAAGATGTGCACGATGACATCGTTGTAGTCCATGGCCACCCAGAAGGCGTTCTGACGGCCCTCAACACGCATGGGCCACTCGCCCATAACCTCGAATACCTTATCCTCGATACCGCCCGAAATGGCATCCACCTGAGTTGTAGAATCGGCATGGCAGACCACAAAATGCGAACAAATGGCGCCATCAAAACCTGACAAGTCGAGCGATACAATGCCCTTACCCTTCTTATCGTCGATGGCCTCGACTATCGTGTCAATTAGTTTCTGCAAGTTTTCCATAGTTTTTTATTCAGTTGTTTTACAATTATTTACACTCTGTTTAGTCTCTCTACACGCACGCATGCGAACATACTTATAACGCACGTGCGCGTTAAATCCTTGCAAATATAAGCAAAAAAAGTGGAATAGCAAAGCGCGCGGGGAGGAAAAACACGGGTTGTCTTGTCGGCTCTATGTCATGCTGAGCGAAGTCGAAGCATCTCCTCGTAATGTCATCCTGAGTGTAACGAAGGATCTCCTCGCTGGCTATCCACCGTCATTGCGAGGCTTGGAACAAGCCGTGGCAATCTTTAACTCGTCATTGCGAGGGCTTTAGCCCGTGGCAATCTTCCGTTGTCCTATCATCACAAAGGTAGATCCCCACGTCGCTATGCTCCTCGGGATGACGTTTTATGTTGTCGCTTGGAGGCTTTGAGGAGATTCTTCACTCCGTTCAGAATGACAACACACGGCATCACCTTATCACACTTTATCACAAGAAATCACGCACCCCCACCCCTTGTGACTGCGTGACTTTGTGATTTTGTGACAACGCAACATTCGGGAGCACCACGACCCCATTTCTTGTCAGAATGACAACACACGGCATCACCTTATCACACTTTGTCACATCTATCACGCACCCCCACCCCCTGTGACTGCGTGACTGCGTGACTGCGTGACTTTGTGACAACGTAACATTCGGGAGCACCACGACCCCTTTTCTTGTCAGAGTGGTGCTAATTTGCCACCGATTAAGATGTTGAGATGGATGGGACATACTCAGGGTATTTCCCATTCAGCTCAACGATTGAGGTGGTGAAGGAGCGCCACTATCACAAGAAAAGAAAAATAATTGGTTAAAAGACTTGACAAACGCTTTCAATTATTGTATATTTGCAACGGGAATAAGAGAAGAGAATTTAAGGAAATTAAGGAGTTTAAGGAAGTTAAGGAGATTAGGGACAACCCTCCCTAAACTCCCTAAATTCCCTAAACTCACTAACTCCTTAAACTCTTTGTACTCACTAAATTCCCTAATACACGCAGTAATAAACCATATAAAAACCCTACTACTATGATTAACCAATCAACAGCATTGGAGGGCGGAGCTATGCCCTCGACACAAGGGTTAAACCCTTTAACTAACGACGACATCAACAAGGCGCTCAAGAGGATGGAGTATGACATGGCTAAGGAGCGCGTTGAGCCCTACATCGTCGATATGACCAAGGAGCTACCAGAGGTACTACCACTAATAAGTATAAATGGTAGTTGCATCTGCTCCGTGGGTAACATCTCGGCCATATGCGGCGAGGCAAAGTCGCGTAAGACCTTCCTGACGTCGGGACTTGTAGCCTCGGCAATGGCGATACCCTACAACAAGCTCAACAACTTCAAAAATGTGGATAAGAACCACGATTTGAATGTGTTGTGGGTAGACACCGAGCAGGGCGAGATGCACGTACGCAAGGTGGTGGACCGCATCAGCGAGATGACGGGAGCAAAATTAGGCGGTCTTGTCTCTGAGCCACGTCTTACGACCCTTGCACTCAGAGAGTTAGCACCGCACGAGCGTAAGCAACGTATGTATGATGCTATGCGTCTGATGCACTACGACCTCGTGGTTATAGATGGCATTGCCGACCTACAGCGCAATACCAACGACCTCGAGGAGAGCGATGCCTTAGTGACTGAGCTTATGGCACTTAGCACGCTTGCAGAGACACATATATTGTGTGTACTGCATACCAATCCTGGTAGCGACAAGGCGCGTGGTCACTTAGGCTCATCGCTGCAACGTAAGGCCGAGACCGTACTCTTCGTGCACCGCGTTGGCGAGACCTCGGTTGTGGAGCCTCAGTTCTGCCGTAACGAGCCCTTCGAGCGCTTTGCGTTTGGCATCAACGAGGAGGGTATCCCCGAGGTGTGTCCCCTACCCATGGAGGGTGCAACGAGTGAGCGCCACCCCGCCATAGCGTTGCTTGAGGATGAGTATGGCGGAGCGATAGAGCGCATTACGCTTGTAAACAAACTCGTTGAGACACAAGGCATTAACAAATCAACTGCTCAGATGCAAGTGAACAGACTAATAAAGAAAGGAGCACTCGTAGCAGAGGGTACCATATTGAAAGCTCCTCGAGTCACAAAGTCACAAAGTCACAGAGTCACAGGGGGTGGGGGTGATGTGATAGATGTGACAAAGTGTGATAACGAGAGCGAAGGTACGACCGAGAACACCGAGAATACCGAGAGTACCGAGAACACCGAGAGTGCTGAGGGTGCTGAGGGTGCTGTGAGTGCAGAGCCCGCACATGTGCCCCTTTACGAGCGCATACATGGGCTCTTTCCCGACGTGAAGCCCCAACAAAGCATGGCGG
>JAEZPN010000046.1 GCA_023413645.1 Bacteroidota bacterium | reverse complement strand
CCGCGACTAAAAGAAGACAAAATTTTCTCATAATAGTTTTTAGTTTTAATGTGTTCGGTTGATGTGTTTCGTTGAGCAAAGGTAGTAAAAAAATGGAAATCTGCAATGGAGTGGGGTAGTGGGGTGTGGTGTTCGAGTATTGCCTGGCTAAGTGTGATGACCTGTGTGTGGGTGAGTGAAGCCCCTGCCAACTTCTCGAAATTGTTAATAACTTTCCAATTATATACTTTGTATATCCGTAAAAAATGTCTATCTTTGCCAAATTGAAGAAATAGCCTATAAAAACAGTGTTTATTATGTTAAGTATACTCTATTACATCACAACTGCGATTGTAGCAATCGTGCTCTACATCCTATCTTGGGTGGCATTCATACTATGTTATCCATTCGATAAGCGTCGTGTGGTGGTGCACACAATCAGCAAGTGGATTACTGATGTTACATTCGGCCTTCCACCACGCATGGGTCGCGATGTTATCGGTAGGGAGAATATCGACCCCAAGCAGCCATATGTGATGGTATTGAATCATAACTCGATGATGGACATCATGTGTCCCTATGTCTTGCCACTCATCTTTAAGTGGGTGTCGAAGCGCGAGGTGTATAAGATTCCTCTCGTAGGACGCTTGTTGTTCATGCACGGTGATATTGTCATCAACCGCTCAAACCCCAAGGAGGCGATGCGCTTTGTTCACACACGCGGCTTGGAGTGGTTGAAGAAGGGTGCTTCGGTGGCTATCTTCCCCGAGGGCACACGCTCGAACGATGGTGAGATAGGTAACTTCAAGGCTGGTGCCTTCATCTTGGCTAAGGAGGCGGGTGTTCCCGTCTTGCCCATCGTCCTTGACGGCACAAAGACAATGACACGCAAGGGCCCATGGATGAACTGGCGTAACCGCATCACCATTCAGGTTCTCAAACCAATCTCAGTGGAGGAACTCGAGGAGCGCACCATCAAGGAGGTAATGGCAGATGTCCATACCGACATGGTAAACACCTTGGCAGAGATTCGCGCTAACAAAAAGCAGAAATAAGAGAAACATAGATATATGGCAGAACAGAATCAGGCAACAACAGCCGCGTATGGCAAAGATGCTATCGTAACGCTCACGCCACGCGAACATATACGCTTGCGTCCCGGTATGTATATCGGCAAGCTCGGCGATGGCACACAGAGCGACGATGGTATCTACGTGCTCATCAAGGAGGTCGTGGATAACTCCATCGACGAGTTCATCATGGGTGCTGGTAAGCGCATCGAGATCACCATTGAGGGTGATAAGGTCTCGGTACGCGACTATGGTCGAGGTATTCCTCTTGAGGCACTCTCTGATGCGGTGAGCAAGATGAATACGGGTGGTAAGTATGGCGGCGATGCGTTCAAGAAGACGGTGGGTCTAAATGGTGTCGGCGTGAAGGCTGTAAATATGCTTTCGAGTCACTTCCTCGCTCGCTCAGTGCGCGATGGCGAGGCACGCAGTGTGACGTTCTCGCAAGGTCTCGAACTCTCGGACCGCACAGAGAGTGGCGTGGCGGAGGCTAATGGTACATACGTGGAGTTCATCGTAGACCGCGAGGTGTTTGGCGACTATGCCTACAACCTCGAGTATGTCGAGCAGATGATCAAGAACTACACCTACCTCAACCTCGGCCTCACGGTAGTACTCAACGGCAAGCCCTATATCTCGAAGAATGGTCTTTTGGATTTGGTTAACGACAACCTCTCGAGCGAGCCCTTGTATGCCCCCGTGCACATCTCGGGTGAGGATATCGAGGTGGTAATCACCCACGGCAATGGCTATGGCGAGTCGTACTACTCGTTCGTCAATGGTCAGTACACACCCCAGGGCGGTACGCACCAGACGGCATTGCGCGAGGCTGTGGCAAAGACCATCAAGGAGTTTTATCACAAGGACTACGACCCCTCGGACATCCGCACCTCAATCATCGCGGCGGTGTCGGTGCGCATCAACGACCCCATCTTCGAGTCGCAGACAAAGACCAAGCTCGGCTCAAAGGATAAGGAACCAGGTGTTACGATGCGTCAGTTCGTAGGCGACTTCCTCGCTACACACCTCGACAACTACCTGCATAAGCACCCTGAGACTGCGCAGATTTTGCAAAAGAAGATTGTGGAGAACGAGAAGGAGCGTAAGGCTATTTCGGGCGTGCAGAAGAAGGCGCGCGAGGCTGCCAAGAAGGTGTCGCTAAACAATAAGAAGTTGCGTGACTGTAAGATTCACTACAACGATAAGCATGAGTTGGCGGAGGAGACAATGATATTCATTACGGAGGGTAACTCTGCGTCGGGTTCTATCACCGCAAGCCGTGACCCCCGCACGCAGGCTGTCTTCTCGTTGCGTGGTAAACCGCTCAACTGCTACGGCTTGAAGAAGCGCATCGTCTATGAGAATGAGGAGTTCAACCTCTTGCAGGCGGCGCTCAACATCGAGGAGGATATGGATAACTTGCGCTACCGCAAGGTTATCATCGCTACGGATGCCGATGTCGACGGCATGCACATTCGCTTGCTGTTGACAACCTTCTTCTTGCAGTTCTTCCCCGACGTTATACGTCTCGGTCACCTCTACATTTTGCAGACGCCGTTGTTCCGTGTGCGTAACAAGAAGGAGACACACTACTGCTATAGCGACGAGGAGCGACAGAAGGCGATTAAGAAGTGTGGCGCTCAGGCTGAGATTACACGATTCAAGGGTCTTGGTGAGATCTCGGCAGCCGAGTTTAAGGAGTTCATTGGCGAGGGCATGCGCTTGGATAAGGTGCGTCTCACGAAGGATGACCCAATTCAGGACCTCCTGGACTTCTACATGGGTAAGAATACGCCCGACCGTAAGGACTTCATCGTAGGCAACCTACGTGTGGAGGAGGATATTGTTGAAAACATGAAACATCTTGATTAATGGCTAAAGATAGAATCGAAGTTGAAGAGACTCAGTTGGAGGATGCCGATGTGGTAGCCCCCGAGGCTGAGGAGGAGACAGATGAGGTCGTAGATGCCCCCAAGGGTAAGTATGGCGCATTGACCTCGGCAGAGGATGGCGTGCGCCGCCTCTCGGGTATGTACAAGAACTGGTTCTTGGACTACGCCTCGTATGTTATCTTGGAGCGTGCTGTGCCCCACTTGGCCGATGGTCTTAAGCCTGTGCAGCGCCGCATCTTGCACGCCATGAAGTGCGTGGAGGATGGTCGCTACAATAAGGTTGCAAACGTTGTGGGTCAGGCTATGCAGTACCACCCCCACGGTGATGCCTCAATTAAGGATGCACTCGTGCAGCTCGGACAGAAGGGTCTGCTTATCGACATGCAGGGTAACTGGGGTAACATCCTAACGGGTGACGAGGCTGCTGCGGGTCGATATATCGAGGCGCGCTTGTCGAAGTTCGCCCTCGACGTGGTGTATAACAAGAAGACCACGGAGTGGATGTTGGCCTACGACGGCCGTAAGGAGGAGCCCGTGACGCTACCTATCAAGTTCCCCTTGCTCTTGGCGCAGGGTGCTGATGGTATCGCTGTAGGTTTGGCTTCGAAGATTCTGCCCCACAACTTCGTGGAGCTTATCAACGCTTCGATTGCCTATTTGCGTGGCGAGGAGTTCATGCTCGTTCCCGACTTCCAGACGGGAGGTATCATGGATGCAAGCAACTACAACGACGGCTTGCGTGGTGGTGCAGTGAGGGTGCGTGCCCGCATATCGAAGATTGACAAGCGCACGCTTGCCATCACGGAGATTCCCTATGGCACAACCTCGGAGTCTATCAAAGAGTCTATCATCAAGGCTAACGACAAGGGCAAAATTAAGATTAAGAAGGTTGATGACAACAC
>JAEZPN010000008.1 GCA_023413645.1 Bacteroidota bacterium | reverse complement strand
GTTTTGTCTCGGTGTCGACATTTAAGCGTCGTTTCCGCAAGCGTTTCAGTATGCCACCTCATCAGTGGTTTGTAATCCGTAAGTTGGATCTTGCGTATCGAATGATTCTTGCTACGGATGTCGCCATTGCAGAGATTGCTCGCTTGTGTGGTTACACAAACTCTTTACACTTTATTGCAGCCTTCAAGCGTCAGTACAACACAACGCCAGCATCGCTTCGCCGCAACAACCGTACGGCGCACGATAACGTCGCAAAGTAGCGGTACGTGTATAACAAAAATAGCAGTCAAGACTTGACTGCTATTTTTGTTTAGGAAGGGATAATTTTATGTAAATCATTTTTTTTAATAACGATTTTGCGTAGTTTCATTATTTTTCTTATCTTTGTGTAAATTTAAAAACATAAGATTATGTACAGATTTACCCACCACGTGAAATTGAACTTCATTGGAAGTTTGAATTATTCTTTTGAATTCAAAATTAGGTACACTGAGGATGAAATATATGACTCTACAATCCCTAATGCTGATAGAGATCGAATTTTCCAGGTAGATGAATTTGGCTATCTATTTATTGACGGACGTCGAATAACTAATAATAAAGATGGAATTGCCGTCATTTATAGTAGTGTCTTTACCAGACCAGAAGAGGGCTATGTTGATGTTACCTTAGCTATTAACCCAAATGGCGGTGTCGTTGTAGTGAAGCAATTGCACTCAAATAATATGGTAAAACGTCTTGTGGGTAAATTGTTCGGATAACAGTATATACTATTGGGGTAAATGAACTGTAAGTGATACGGATAATATATACGTATGTTGTCTGTATTGGCTGTATATGTGTGATTTTTGGTATGGGTTAATATTCTAAAATTACGACTTACACAAAAGAAATAGAGGTAGTTGTTGCGATGCATGCATCTAAAACAACTACCTCTACTATTTAACTCATGTAATGAGTTTACGATACACAACATTACTTCACTCTTCGAACCCCAAAGGCTGTCAATCTAAGAACTTTAATAACAAAAAAAGACAGCAACTAAAAAGTTGCTGTCTGGAGTGGTGAATCCGCCGGGGTTCGAATGGCTTTAGCCATAGAGCCGATACCTTATAATAAAAGCGTAGACACGAAGTGTCGAGCAATAACTCTGCCTCATATCGGCTCAACCCGTATTATGTGAGCAAGCGCGGTGGATATGAGAACGAGCTACTTGCTAGCAAGTAATTTTTTTGTTGTGTTTTAGTTGAGGCTTGCTTCAAAATAAAACAAAACAAAAAAAGCAACAGAGATAAACTCTGTTGCTCGTTCAAGTGGTGAATCCGCCGGGGTTCGAACCCGGGACCCCAACATTAAAAGTGTTGTGCTCTACCTACTGAGCTACGGATTCTCCGATGTACCAATGCTTTCGCGTTTGGTGGTGCAAAGATAGTAAATATTTTTATTTTACCAAAATAGTATGGCGAAATTTGGTGTTTAGGACGATATTATCCCCGTTTTGCCTCCTATTATGGAATTTTACTACCCTGTTTTTATCTTCTGCGCTTGCTCATCTGACGCATCTGCTGCATGCGCTGCTGCATGTTGCCACTCGCCACAGTCTTCATCATCTTGCGTGTCTGGTCGAACTGCTTGATGAGGCGGTTTACGTCTGCAAGCTGAGTGCCTGAACCCTTGGCGATACGCTCGCGGCGGCTAGCGTTGATGATCTCGGGGTTCTCGCGCTCGGCGGGTGTCATAGAGTCGATGATAGCCTCTGTCTGCTTGAAAGCGTCATCTGGAATGTCTATATCCTTGAGGGCCTTACCCATGCCAGGGATCATCGATGCGAGATCCTTGAGGTTGCCTATCTTCTTAACCTGGTTAATCTGGTCGCGGAAGTCGTTGAAGTTGAACTGATCCTTCATCAACTTCTTCTTGAGCTTACGTGCCTCCTCCTCGTCGAACTGCTCCTGTGCGCGCTCTACGAGTGATACAACGTCACCCATGCCGAGGATACGGTCTGCCATACGCTCGGGGTGGAATACCTGGAGGGCATCCATCTTCTCGCCAGACGAGATAAACTTAAGAGGCTTATCTACGACTGAGCGGATTGAGATTGCAGCACCACCACGTGTGTCACCATCGAGCTTAGTTAGTACCACGCCGTCGAAGTCGAGGCGATCGTTGAACTCCTTAGCCGTGTTTACTGCATCCTGACCAGTCATTGAGTCCACAACAAAGAGTGTCTCCGAGGGGTTAACTGCAGCCTTGATAGCTGTAATCTCGACCATCATCGCCTCGTCTACAGCCAAACGACCTGCAGTATCGACGATAACGGTGTTGTATGACTTCTGCTTTGCGTACTTGATAGCGTTCTCGGCAATCTGTACGGGGTTGTTGTTGCCTGGCTCGGTATATACCTCTACGCCTACGGTCTCACCGAGGATCTTAAGCTGGTCGATAGCAGCAGGGCGGTAAACGTCACCTGCAACGAGCAACACCTGGCGACCCTTCTTGCTCTTGAGGAACGAAGCAAGCTTACCAGAGAATGTTGTCTTACCAGAACCCTGCAAACCTGCGATGAGGATGACTGCGGGGTTGCCCTCGAGGCTGATATCTGTGGCTGTGCCACCCATAAGTGCTGCGAGCTCGTCGCGCACAATCTTTGTCATCATCTGACCAGGCTTCACTGAGCGGAGTACATCCTGACCCAATGCCTTCTGCTTCACCTCGTCGGTGAATGACTTAGCCACTTTGTAGTTTACATCGGCGTCGATAAGTGCACGACGTATCTCCTTGAGTGTCTCAGCGACGTTAATCTCTGTGATTCGACCCTCGCCCTTAAGTATCTTAAACGAGCGTTCGAGTTTCGCGGTTAGATTTTCAAACATGTTGTTATAGAGCTTTTATATTATTATTCCTCTGAAATTGGGCACAAAGATATAAAATATATCTTAATTTTCCTACTCGACTATCTCTTTAGCATTGCGAGGCCATACATATTGATACCAATCAGTGGTACACATATAGCTGTAGATATACGCCTCGGTGGGAGCAGAGGTCGTAACACCCGAGTAGATGTCGAGGTTGATGTCGTGTGTGCCGTACGAACCATATGCCGAGTAGAAGGTCTCGAGCGTGTACTTAGCAATCACAGTCTTTGCAAGCTGAGTGTTGAATGTCTCGAGTGCCTCGCTGTCTGTTGCGACGAAGTTTACCCACTCACCGAAGTCGAAGAAGTGGTGAGGGGTCTGACCTTCGTAGCTCTGTAGGATTGAGCGGCTGTAGTAGTCTTTTGACATGCTCTCAAGTACACCCTTAGTTGCATCTGCGAGTGCTGCAACCTCGTGGCAATCGATTACGGCAATAGAGCCGCTACGAGAGTTGCCTACATACTCGTCGCGGTAGAATTTATAGTAGCTCTCCGCTGCCTTAATGTAGTCGGTGGTCATGCCATCGTCTGTAAATAGATAGGGTAGAGTGCGCTCATAGGGGAAACCACGTCCCATAATTTCGCATGGTGAGGCGATGATGTAGTTTGCCGAGTTGCGAAGGTCGTAGATGGACTCGATGTTTGACATGAAGCAAGCGTCGAAGAGTATGTAGTCGATCTTTGCATCTAACTGGTCGATAGCATCTGCAAGCTCCGAAATATTGAGATGGACGTTGGGTTCCTCGCCATATGCACGTGTTACCTCCGCGCCAATTGCAGGTGTCCACACGCCGCTTGTTGATGAGCTAAATGTCGATGCACTCTTCTCCTCTCTTATGGCATCGCGTGTAACCCATGCCGTGCCGTGACCTGCAAGCACGATGCCGTAGCGCTGTGCGGGGGCCTCTGCAATCATGGTGTTGATGTATGATGCAAGGATGTCGGGTGTGAGCTGCGTGCTGGGTAGGGTGATGTTGTCCTCTACACGGCGCTCGTTGCAACTCTTTGTTGTGGGATCGTAGCACAACTCGCTGATGTGGCCTCGCTGTGGGGTATCTTGGCGGAAGAAGAGTATGCGGTTTGAGTCGCCGAGGATGCCTGTGTTGATAGCCTTCTCCACATCTTCGAGGTTGGTGTTGAAGTAGCGATTAAGACTCGTGCCCATGAATACAAACATGAGGGTATGGTTAACCTCCTTGGGCGGAATGCCATACTGCACAACTTTAATCTTCTTCGTTACGTGTGATGTTGCTGTGAGAGTAACGGTTGCCGTGCGCGACTTGTTGTCGCTATTCTCCTCGAACGTCAATTTTATCACACCATCGTTGCTGCTGTCGATAGAGGTTATCCATGTAGCATTTGTCGTTGCCGATACCTTAACCGTTGCGGGGTCTACGTCTTTATGCAGCGTGTAGGTTATCTCGCCGCTTGTGTCGTCGTAGTTGAATTTTACCTGGTCAACGACGCGCATATCGTAGACGTACTTTGTGTTGCACTCACAAGCACTGAGTGTGAGTAACGAAAATAGTGTGATAAGTAGGAAATATATCTTTCTCATTCTAACTCTTTGGTTTAAAACGGCACAAAGATAATAAAATTATCTTCTCGCCCAACCCTCTATTTGTATTCTTGTGGTTTGAGGTTGTTAAACTGCCATGTGCGGTCACGCTTGAATGTAACATCGTCGGGCTTATTGCGGTAGATGCGACTATAGTCGAAGTAGAAACCCTTGATACGCTCCTTGGGTCGTTGAGCTATGGGTACAAACATTGCCTCGCGACTAATGATGCGGCTTTCGCTATAGGAGTAACCCTTAGACGCAAGTAGGTCGTAGGCGTGTGAGAACATCAGCACATGCCATCTATCACCCTCTTTGAGGCCTGTTCCCGAGCGCTCGATGGTCGAGAGTATGCCGTTGAGATGGTTGTAGTATAACTGTTCGCGTTGGGGGTCTTCGAGGGCTCCATATGCGTATGCCATCATGTTGAGTACCTTGGGGTTAAATGGGTCTACCTCCATTGCTGCTATACCATTCTCTATGAGCGCCTCGAGTTGCATTACCGTAGGCTGGTCGGGGTTGATACCCACCATGACGAGTAGCATCCTATCGAGTGCTGTATTCTCGGCAAATGGGCGGTACTCCTCCTGATACATATAGCCATAGTAGAGGTAGTGATACTCAAGATCGGTGAGGGGTTCTGTGCCGTTGCGATACTTGAGCATGAGGTTGGTATAGTAATATGGCGACGAGGTTGCGAGCGTCTGGTGTATGACGTCATCCTCGTCGGGAATATGCAGTGTCACCTCGGCCTCACTTGCCATGAGAGGATTTGTTTCCTGGACGCTAAGTGTGGCGGGTGTGATAAGTGCAAATAGAAGCAGCAGTTGCGTTATGTGTCTCATAGTATCTGAGTGTGTTAAAGTCGGTTTAGTGACCAACGCACACACTACTTTAAATCGTACTTTGCAACGCTATTTTTTGTATCCTCAAAGAGGGCTTTGGTGCCCTCGACAAGGGGTAGACGTACCTCGGCGCTGGTGAGATTCATAACCGTGGTCATGGTCTTGACGCCTGTGGGGTTGCCCTCCTTAAAGAGCAATGATATTGGCTCTGAGAAGTTCTCCATAGCCTTTTCAGCCTCGGTGAAGTTGCCCTCTATAGCATCGTGTATGCAACGGCAGAAACGCTCGGGAAAGGCGTTGGCTGCCACAGAGATAACTCCTGCACCACCACGCTTAACAAGCTCTACGGTGATGCCGTCGTCACCCGAAATTACGAGAAAGTTCTCGGGCTTACCATCTATAATCTCCTGCATCTGCTCGATGCTTCCAGATGCCTCCTTCACGGCCACAATATTGCTGCTTGCGTGAGCAAGACGAAGGGTTGTTGCTGCGGTCATGTTGACACCCGTGCGACCAGGAACGTTGTAGAGGATTACTGGTACGGGAGAGGCCTCGGCAACGGCTATGTAGTGGCGGTAGATGCCCTCCTGTGAGGGTTTGTTGTAGTAGGGTACAACGCTGAGGATAGCCACAGCATCGTGCATATTGAAGGTGCGCAACTGCTCAACCAACTCATGAGTGTTGTTGCTGCCCATGCCTACAACGATAGGCACGCGGCCTGCTGTGCGCTCGACGATAAAGTCGTAGACTTGCTGTCGCTCCTCGAGTGAGAGTGTTGCCGTCTCTGCCGTAGAACCAAGTGCCACGATGTAGTCAACGCCACCTGCGATGACATGCTCGACCATGCGCTCCAATGCGGGGTAGTCTACCTCGAAATTATTAAATGGGGTGATAAGAGCAACGCCTACACCCTTAATCATATCCTGTGTCATACTGCTATATTTATTTTTTACGTTTGCTAAAATAGTGTGCCCTGGATAGGTTTAACCTCATCCTTTGTGGGCTGTGGCTCTGAGGTTGGAACGCTCTCTACGACGGGAGCCCCATCAATCATTGCCATAAACTCCTCCTCACTTAGTATCGTTACGCCAAGTTTCTCGGCCTTTTGGCGCTTTGCGGGACCCATGTTCTCGCCTGCAACGATGAAGTCGACGTTGGCAGATACGGCGGCAAGATTACGTCCTCCGTGCTCCTCTACAAGTGCCTTCATATCGTCACGCGAGCGGCCTACGAACTTGCCTGAAATAACAACGCTCTTACCCTCCAAAGCGTTTGATGAGCGCTGCTTCTCCTCTATCTCGAACTTAAGACCTGCCCCCTTTAGGCGCTCCACAATGTCGCGGTTGCGCTCATCGGCGAAGTACTCCGTGATAGCCACCGCAATTTTTGCACCCACCTCCTCCGCTTCGGAGAGTTCCTCCACGGTAGCAGAAGATATGGCATCGAGAGTGCGGAAATGTGCTGCGAGATATTTCGCTGTGGTCTCGCCCACGAAGCGGATGCCAAGGGCAAAGAGTACACGCTCGAAGGGTACGCCCTTTGAAGCACGCACGCCATCGAGGATGTTGGCAGCTGACTTCTCGCCTAAGCGGGGTAGAGATGCCAACTGTTGAGGATTAAGGTCGTAGATGTCGGCTATGTTTTTGAGCATGCCGTTCTCCCAAAGTAACTCGATAGTCTCGCCACCAAGGCCCTCAATATCCATCGCCTTACGACCTACGAAGTGTACGATGCGACCGAGGATTTGTGGTTTGCACTCTGCGCTATTGGGGCAGAAGTGCTTTGCCTCGCCCTCGTAGCGCACAAGCTCGCTGCCACACTCGGGGCAGTGGGTGATATATTCAAATGGCTTGCTATCTGAGGGGCGCTCAGAGAGTTCTACCTCTGTAATCTTTGGAATAATCTCGCCACCCTTTTCGACGTAGACCATGTCGCCAAGGCGTATGTCGAGGGCTGCAATCTGGTCGGCATTGTGTATCGATGCACGCTTTACGACTGTACCCGCTAACTGCACGGGCTCGAGGTTGGCAACGGGAGTAATAGCTCCTGTGCGACCAACTTGGAAGTCGACGCTAACGAGGCGTGTTAGTGCGCGCTCAGCCTGGAATTTGTATGCTACAGCCCAGCGTGGAGCCTTGGCTGTAGAACCGAGGGTGCGCTGCTGTGCGTAGCTGTTAACCTTGATGACTATGCCGTCGGTGGCAAAGGGGAGATTCTTGCGCTCGGTGTCCCAATATGCTATGAATGCCTCAATCTCCTGGCGTGTGCGACACACCTTCATATGCTCCGAAACCTTGAATCCCCATGTACGTGCCGCTTCAAGATTTTCGATGTGTGTGGCAAAGGGGAGGCTGTCGCCTGCAATATGGTAGAGTGTGCAGTCCAAACCTCTGCGTGCTACCACTTGTGAGGACTGCTGCTTGAGCGTTCCAGCTGCGGCGTTGCGAGGGTTTGCCATAGGTGCTTCACCCGCTGCCTCGCGCTCGCGGTTTAGGCGGTCGAATGATGCGTAGGGCATGTATATCTCGCCGCGTATCTCAAAGAGCGCGGGGTAGTCCTCGCCGCGAAGCTTCATCGGCACAGAACCAATGGTACGTACATTGTTTGTTACATCGTCGCCACGCTTGCCGTCGCCACGTGTTACGGCGCGCTGCAATACGCCATTTTCGTAGCAAAGCGATATGGCAGTGCCATCGAACTTAAGCTCGCATACAAACTCCACATCGCTAACCTCGCGAGTGATGCGGTCGATCCATTCGCCAAGCTCCTCCGAAGAGTAGGTGTTGGCGAGTGACTGCATGGCGTAGCGGTGCTCGACGCTCTCAAACTCCGATGTAAGGTCGCTACCCACACGGCGGGTAGGGGAGTTGGGATCTGCCTCGTCGGGATATTTCGCCTCAAGGTCTTGAAGCTCACGCAGTAATGCGTCGAACTCGAAGTCCGAAATCGTGGGGTTGTTCTCGACGTAGTATTGATAGTTGCACTGCTCGAGGAATTTCTCGAGCTCACGCATTCTCTGTATATCTTTGCTCTGTGTCATTCTTACGCGCATAATATGGTGTAAAGTTACACAATTTGTTTGTAACGACGAAGAATTTTCGAAAAAATAAAAAAAATATTGCGCAATGCTTGCACATTATCAAAATGTCGCTACATTTGCGGAAAATTTCGGACAGTCCATGATTGCAGTTTTCTGCTCCGAAGAAGGTTAAAATACGTAAGTTATTATATATTAGATTTATGGCTACTGATAACAAGAAGAAACGTCTTATTACAAGCTTCCACAATCTTACTGCCGAGCAGCAGGCAGAGGTAAAAGCCCTCTATCCTTTGGGTTTTACCGAGGTTATGACTCGTTACGATAAACCCGATGGTTCATTCTTCTACACCGTACCTTACGAGACTGAGGATACATACTACATGGTAAAGATTGACGTTAAGGTTGACGATGGTCAGGACGACGACAACGACGGTTACTACGATGAGGACGATTTGAAGGGTGCAGATGAGTTGGCAGACACATCTGACGAGGCTTCAGATGATGAGTTCTAATCAGCGTTACATACATAAAAGAAAAACAATGCAGCTCAGTGAGTTGCATTGTTTTGTTTTAAGGGTTACTTGCGGTGATTACACTCCTTTGTGCAGCCCGAACAACGGGTGGTGTCGTGACACGTGAAGAGTCTCCACGCTTTGCGTATAATAACGGCAACAACGACAACTGCGACGATGGCCACAACGATACTCTGCCAGTCCATAGCGCTACATGAATAAGAGGGTTATATGGTAACCTCCCCACGCCAGGAGCCACGCAATAATAGTGTTGTACAGCGCAGAACCTATTGCCCATTTCCAGTTAAGCTCCGAGGCTATGGCAACGATGGTGGCGATACATGGTAGGTAGAGTAGCGCAAATATGAGGAATGCTATGGCAGTGGGGAGTGACATATCCTCTGCCACGCGCTTGTTTATGTTGCGCGATGTCTCCTCCTCCGAGGCTGTAGCATCGTCGGGGTGTGAGTGAAGCACACTCAAGGTGCTCACCACGATCTCCTTTGCGGGGATACCCGAGATAAGGGCTACGGATGCCTTCCAGTCCATATCCATAGGCTCAAATATAGGCTCAGTGACCTTGCCTATCTGTCCCATATACGACTGCTCGAAGCTGTTGACATTCTCGGTGTTAGCGCTCTGGTTGGGACGGGGGTAGTAACCGAGCAACCACACGACGATAGAGGCGATAAGAATAAGACCACCCATCTTCCTGAGGTACTGCGCACACTTGCTCCACATATGGCGGAGTGTTGTCTTAGGCATGGGTATACGGTAGGGTGATAGCTCCATGACAAAGGGTGCCTCCTGCTCGCGGAACATGAAGCGGCGCATAAGACGTGCTGTGACCACTGCGATAAGTATGCCGAGGATATACATGGCGAAGAGTACAATACCGGCGTACTTATGGAAGAAGGTACCTATAATCATCATATAAATGGGTAGGCGCGCGCTACATGACATGAATGGCACGACCATAATGGTTATAAGGCGCGAGGTGCGGCACTCGATGGTGCGGCATGCCATGATTGCGGGTACGTTACATCCGAAGCCCATGACCATAGGTATAAACGACTTGCCGTGAACACCCATGCGGTGCATAACCTTATCCATGATAAAGGCGGCACGTGCCAAATATCCCGAATCCTCGAGGAACGAGATGAAGAGATACAATATCATGATGTTGGGCAAGAAGACAAGAACGCTGCCCACACCACTAATAACACCATCGGTGAGCATATCGCGCAGTGCTCCAGCCTCCATGGCGTTGCGCACGGCGTTGTATAACCAATCCACGCCTAACTCAATCCACGCCTGAGGGTATTTGCCTAACTCGAATGTCGATACAAACATTAGGAGCATGATGGCAAAGAATATGGGGAAACCCCACACGCGGTGTGTGACGATAGCATCGAGCTTGTCGCTAAGGGTATCGCGGCTATGCTTTGCCGCTGTGTATGTCTCTTTTAGCGCACCCGAGATAAAGCCATACTTCTGGTTCGAAATGGCCGTCTCGATATCCTCGCCGAGCGACTCCTCAATCTCCTTACGTGCACTCTCGGCCATCTTATGCCAGCGCTCCTTGTGTGGTGACGACTCAAGGAGACTCTCTATCTCCTTGTCGCCCTCAATCATCTTGAGTGCGAAGTAGCGGGGAGGAAAGTGTGCAATGAGCTCCTCGCGGTACTGGCGCATATCGGCATTGAGCGCCTCGAGGTTCTCCTCGATGACCGAACCGTAGCCGATGTGAATATGTCGCACTCGCTTATCGATATTCTCGTGCACCGCAACGATAGCATCCAACAACTCCTCGATGCCACGACCTGTGGGGGCTACAACGGGAATCATCGGAACACCTATCATGCCACCAAGTGCCTCGTGGTCGAACTTTGCACCACTCGCCTCAAGCTCGTCGTACATGTTCATTGCGATGACCATCTTTGGACTCATGTCGATAAGCTCGGTGGTGAGGTATAGGTTGCGCTCGAGGTTCGAGGCAACGATAGTATTTACAATGATGTCGGGGGTGTCGTCTATAATGTGTCGGCGTACGTAAACCTCCTCGGGTGAGTATGCCGAGAGGGCATAGGTTCCCGGAAGGTCAGTAATCTCGAGGGTGTAACCCTTATATTCGAGTGTGCCACGTTTAGCATCCACCGTAACGCCGCTGTAGTTGCCCACATGCTCACTGCGACCGCAGAGGGTGTTAAATAGCGATGTCTTGCCGGCGTTGGGGTTGCCAACCAAACCCACGCGTATCTGCTTGAGGCTATGGTCTACGGCGCGCTCCACGATCTCCTCGTCCTTGATGAGCGATGTCACCTCGCTCATAGATAGGCGCTTAGCCTCCTCGCGTGTCATTACGACAATCATCTCAGCCTCCTTGCGGCGCAACGATATGTCGTAGCCCATGATGTGGTACTCGATGGGGTCTTTGAGGGGTGCATCGAGGACTACGGTGACCTCCTGACCCTTAACAAAACCCATCTCCATTATGCGACGACGGAAGCCGCCGTAGCCAAGCACTTTGACCACCGTGGCCGTCTCCCCAGTCTTTAATTCACTTAGTCGCATACCTAATACATTTTATTTGTGCGCAAAGATAGCACAAATGGCTGGGGTATGCAATCCCCATTTGTAGGGATTTTTGCTTTTTTGACGGAATACATATTTATTCATTTTGTCGAATCCCGAATAAGTATAAGTAGTTAATTTGTCGGAAAATCACGACTTTATGATACATTTTTCTTGTAAAAAATTTGCAAATAAAAAATAATTTATAACTTTGCGTAGTGAAAAACCTTTAATAAATTTATTGATATGAAGACATTAGTAGAGAACATCGCAGCTCAGTATGCAGCATTTGCAGAGAACGCTAACGCTCAGGTAGAGAAGAATAACAAGGCAGCAGGCACACGTGCTCGTAAGGCAGCTTTGGAGCTTTCAAAGCTTCTTAAGGAGTTCCGTAAGGTTTCTGTTGAGGCCAGCAAATAATTCTTGTGCTAGCGGCGCATCCGCGACGCTTCAATCAAAACCTCGAATGGGACGTACGTCAAGTACTACCCATCCGGGGTTTTTTTATGTCTGTGCAACACCTGCACCACTCTGAATGATTTGCAACAGAGTAACAATACTCTATTAAATTTATAATTCAGCTTACCGACAAGCGATTATTATCCCCCAACTTATTGTATTTCATTTTTTTTTACTACCTTTGCCGCGACTGTAATACATAATGTATGATGGGACGATTGAAGATGATATATGCAACAATCTTGGCGGTTATCTATGTAACGGCCTCGCTTATGTCGTCGTTATCGGTGCTGTCGTGCGATCATCCCCACCATACGCACCACGCCACTGAGAGCGTTGAGTGCAGCTGTGGCAATCACCACAGCGTAGTGTCGTTGGATAATAACCTCGCGTTTAATGCCGAGTGTTGCGACCACGACCACGAACTCTTGAGTGATAATCACACCCAGTTTTTTGTAGAGAAAGAGCGCGATAACAGCGCACATAATATCTCATATTTGCACCTTGCCTTTGCTGCGATAATTTCCGATGCTGAGGCCTATGGTGCAATATTATCTGCTGAAGAAGAGCCATATCGTGGCGATGAATCATTGCCGCTGCGGGCGGCATTCTCGAGGTACGACTCATTACGTGCCCCTCCCTCATTTGCTTAAGGTGTTTCGCACCCCGATAGGGTGTCGTTGCGCCATATTAACCTCTCTCTACACTCGACGTAGAGGGATATTCTCATATAATAGCATAAGTAATTTATACCCAACATATTAAGATGAAAAACAGAATCATTATTCTACTTGTAGTTCTCATGCTCTTGCCTCTTACGGCTATGGCGCAGCGCATGGTTACAGGTATGGTTGTGGATGCCAACACTGAGCAGCCCCTCATCGGTGCTTCGCTCTATTGGAAGAACACAACAGCAGGTGCTACAACATCCGTAGATGGCACATTCTCTATCCGCCGCGTAAGTGGCTTCGAGACACTTGTTGTTGATTACCTCGGTTACGATATCATGGAGCTCGAGATGAATAACAAGGAGGAGAACACCGTGACTATTAAGTTGACACCCTCGGCAGTAGATATCGACGAGGTGGTTATCGAGGGTCAGCAGCGCGGTAATTATGCAAAGCAGGGTGGTATCACACGCCAGGAGCAGATTTCGTTCGCTGGTTTGTGTAAGATGGCTTGCTGCTCGCTTGCAGAGTCGTTTGAGAACTCTGCTTCGGTGACCGTAGGCTATAGCGATGCTATCTCTGGCGCACGACAGATTAAGATGCTCGGCCTTGCTGGTACATACACTCAGATTCTCGACGAGAACCGCCCCATCATGCAGGGTGCGGGTGCTACATACGGCCTTAGCTATACACCTGGCATGTGGCTCAACTCTATCCAGGTATCTAAGGGTGTTGCTTCGGTAACTGCGGGTCACGAGGCTATTACAGGTCAGATTAACCTCGAGCACCGTAAGCCAACTGATGATGAGCGCTTCTTCCTTAACCTATACTTCGATTCGGAGCTACGCCCTGAGATTAACGTCTCGTCGGCGATTCCACTTACTCCCGATAAGAGTCTCTCTACCGTAATCATGGCACATGGCTCACTCGACACTGCGTCACACGATATGAACCACGACGGCTTCTCGGATATGCCCAAGTCTAACCAGATTAACGTAGCAAATAAGTGGTTATGGCAGAATAGCGGTGGCGTGCAGTTGCGTTGGGGCTGGAAGGTCGTTAACGAGAACCGCCTCGGTGGTCAGATGGGTTATACCAAGGACCTCTACGAGGAGATGGTTAACAACCTCGAGTCAAATACATATGGCTCGGCTATTCACAACCGCAATATCAACGCTTACATCAAGGCTGGTATCCCCGTGGGTTATGAGCGTACATTTACTGGTGACCCCGCAGATGCTGTACAGAACAACGTGGCGATGATTCTCGACTACGACAACTACCTCACTGATTCATACTTCGGTCGTAGCAAGGTGGATGTTATGGAGAACACCTTCCGCTACAACATCACCTATGCTCACTACTTCACACAGCGCTCTTCGCTCAATGCCGGTGCTTCGTTCTATGCTCGCATGATGAACGACAACTACAACCACTTCGGCTCTAATGACGGCTACCAGTGGGCTTTGAAGAACAACAGCTCGCTTATGGAGCCAGGTGTATTTGCGGAGTACACATACCAGATAGAGGAAAAATTCTCGCTCGTGGCGGGTGTCCGTGGCGACTACGCAATGGTGGGTAACAATTACTACGTCAAGGATGCTAAGAACAAGTTCCTTATCACACCTCGTGCTCATATCAAGTGGAGCATCACTCCTCGCACAACATTACGTGCTTCAGCAGGTTTGGGCTCACGTCGCCAGAACCTCGTTACGGACAACATCTGGATGATGACCACGTCGCGCGAGATTCTAAACCTCGATAATCTCCACGACGATATGGAGCAGGCGTTGACTGTGGGTGGTAGCCTCTCGCAGACCTTCAAACTTGCGGGTGACGACATGGCAACTATCAGCTTCGACTATTTCCGTTCGCAGTTCTTTAATACCATGGTATTCGACCAGGAGACGGCAAACAATACCATTGCTATCTACAACAGTCATGAGCGCTCGTTTACGGATAACTACCAGGTTGACTTCAACTGGACTCCCTTCCGT
>JAEZPN010000051.1 GCA_023413645.1 Bacteroidota bacterium | reverse complement strand
CTCCAGCACCAGAGCCAGAGCCTACTAAGGAGGAGTTGTTGCTCACTGAGATTCGCGATATTCTTAAGAATAAGTAGTAGTGAATTAGCGCGTTAAATCGCGCAACAACAACAACAACAACAACAACAACAACAACAACAACAACAACATGAGAGCCACGGGCGTAACAACGCTTGTGGCTCTTTAATTTTTTGTTAATAAAATTACGACTAAACGATTTGCTTTTCTGGCGAAAATTGTTACTTTTGTCCCAAATTTTCTTTTTTATATAGGTTAACAAAGCAACAATTACAAAATTATTAACTATAATTATGAGAAAACTTCTAACTTTAGTGGTTGCTCTTTGCGGTCTTATCTTTGTAGCATGCGAGACCGAAAACGGCAACAAAAAGGGTGAGATTATCATCACATCGGAGACAAACGTTGAGGTTGGTCTTTACGAGGGTGAGTTCGCCATCGACTACGCAATCAAGGGTTACGAAGATGTCGATGCGACAATCACCACAACTTCAAGATGGCTCCGCGTAAAGAAGAACGAAGGGGGCAAGGCAATCATCCAGTATGAGCAGAACTCAACAGGTGGTAGTCGCCAAGCTGCCGTGATGCTCAGCTACGAGGGTAGCAAGGCATCGGTAGTCGTAACGCAGACAAGCGAGGCTACAACACCAATCCTCACGCTCGTAGGCGAGGATAACATCGAGCTCGACCGCTGTGGTCAGAAGGTTGTTATCAACTATACCCTCGAAAACAAGAACCCCGCAGACTATGTCTACGCCAAGACGTCTGCCGATTGGGTTTACTCTATCGACTGCTCGAAGAGTGATAAGGTGACACTCGGCGTGGCAACAAACACATCGGGCAAAACACGCGAGACAACCGTGACTGTAGGCTATGGTTCTGCATCATTCGACGTAAAGGTAAGCCAGATGGGTGATGGCGAGATCAACTTCAACGCCCCCATACTCTGGGGCGACTACTATGGCGATGCACTCACACCAGGTGCCGCTAACTACTGGTTCTTCCTCACAGATCGCGGCTTCGACCAGGATGATAATTCTTACGCAAATGCCACATACTACCGCATCGACGCATACGGTCCCTTGGCAACAACAACAGGCGTAGTACCCATCCCCGATGGCACATACACCTACGACCCCAACAACACATACGCACAGTGGACATTCACCGCAGAGTGGAGTGGCTACTGGGTGACAGATGTTAACGCACACCGCGACGAGATTCTCAAGTTCGAGGAGGCGACACTCGTTGTCGAGGGCGACAAGATTACCCTCACAGCAACGATTAATGGCGAGGTACACAACGTAGTATTCGAGGGCGAGAACGTGCTTCTCGACTGCAGCAACAGTGTCACTGTGTATACAACACTCGATGGCGACTACGAGGCAGATCTCTCTGACCACTATATGATCTACGAGTGCTACGGCGACTACTACGACTATGGTGCATTCAACTGGATGTTTGTAATCAGGCCTAACAGCGGCAATGGCGACTACATGCAGCTCGACATCATCACTGGCCACAACGACGAGGTGAGTGGCTTTGCAGGCGAATATGTAGCATCAGACGTACTTAAGCAGTGGTCATTCATTCCTGGTTGGACAGATGGTTACAACATGCAGTGTAGCTGGTTCTTCAATCTCAACAACGGCGATCAGGCACCCTTCCGTGGTGGTAACGTATCGGTAGTTGACAATGGCGACGGCACAATGACCGTAGACATCGACGTTACGGACGACCGCCGCAACAGAATCACTGGTACATGGACTGGTGTACCCGAGGCATCTGTTAATAGCATCGTAATGAACAAGTAACAACAAACAACTAAACTTAATAACCAATGAAAAAGATTTTTAGCATTGTTGCTATTCTCGCGCTCTTCGTAGGCATAGGCTGCACAGAGAAGCAGAACGAGAACAAGGGCAACGCAACATTTACACTCGAGCAGACCGAGGTAAATGTAACAGCCGATGGCATGGACGTAGAGATTAACTACGACATCAAGCGCCCACAAAGCGGCGCCGTAGTGCTCACAGAGTGCAAGGACAACTGGATTACAAATCTTAGCACAGCGACCTACGGCATGATCAAGTTCACCGTAGCCCCCAACTACAAGAAGGAGGCACGCGAGACAAAGATCAAGGTGCAGTATACAGCCGTAGAGGAGATGTTCGAGATTGTAGTGAAGCAGGAGGCTTCTGATAGTGAGATATTCTCATATGACATCCTCTCAAAGGAGCCTACAGCACTCGCTATCGAGGTATCTCCCGCCGACAAGAACACTGCATACATCTGCCGCACATACACCAAGGCACACATGGAAGTGTTCGGTCTTATCTACGATGAGGGCATCATCAACTACGACCTCGACGCCATCGCTGCTGAGGCAACTGCAGCATCGCAGACACTTCTCAACTACTTGCAGAACATCTCATACACAGGTAAGGCAACCATCGACTTCACAGGTCTCGTGCCCGACACCGAGTATGTTGTATATTGCTACCACATCAACCTCTCAAATGCTAAGCCTACAACTGGCGAGGTTTACACCGAGACTATCCGCACAGCAAAGACTGAGACTATCGACGATAATATCACTATGTCATTCGAGATTCACGGTGCACACATTACACAGACTGTGACAACCGAGAACCCCGATACATACTACTACACTGAGTGCTGGGCAGTGAATGACTTCAAGTCATACTTTGGCAATGACGCTACTCCCGAGGATATCTTCCCACGTCGCTGGAATGAGCAGGTTACAATTAAGCGTGACATGGGCTACCAGCCTTCAACAATCATCGCAGACCTCTGCAAGCAGGGCACACAGACTATCGAGTACAACGAGCTCAAGGGCGATACAGAGTATGTATTCTACGTATTCGCTGTCGACCCCGAGACTGCATACACTGCTTCAGACATCGTTATCGAGAATGTAAATACTGAGAATGTTGTTGACTCTGGCGTGACAATCGAGATCGAGGTTAAGAACATCTTCAAGACAACTGCCGACATCTACTTCACAGCAAGCGATCCTAACGCTACATTCCGCCGCACAGTGCTCACAAAGGCACAGTATCAGGCATGTGGTTCAACCGACACAGAGCGCTTCGCAGCATTCGAGGCAAACGGCTATATCAACAGCTACACTGCAACAGGTTCTACAGACATCAACTACACAAAGGGTGAGCCTGGCGTAACATTCGTAGCGTTGGCATTCGGTGTTGAGGGTGAGACACCCAACACTCGCATCTTCGTTAAGGAGTTTACATTCATGTCAGACACTCCTGGCACATCGAACATCAACTTCTCATACACCGAGCACTACAACTTGGCAGAGGTAGCTGCTGTTGACACAGAGCACTGGGGCGACTATGCAGCATATGAGAACTACGCTCTTGTGCCTATCACCATCAGCGGTGTTCAGGATGGTGACACAGTCTACTACATGGTTGACACTCGCGTTATCGACTGGCAGAAGGAGTCACAGTGGTTGGCAGAGGTAGCACAGGAGAAGAACATCAAGAACCTCTACCACAACTGCTACTTCCGTCTCGAGTATGGCAAGGAGTACACTATCATTGGCGTTGCAAAGGACAAGAATGGCAACTTGGGTACACTCTACTTGGAGGAGATGATTGTCTATGAAAGCGACTCAGCTGACGTAGCAAACTACTCTTACGTTGAAGAGAAGTAACATATAGACCAAATTGATAAAGGGTGTCCGCGATGCGGGCACCCTTTTGTTTTGATGATCACTAATGCAATCAAAATGTGTAGGTAAATAGCAGACCGAGATTAGGGATAATACGGCATTTAGAGGAGTTAAAATTGAGAAACTAAGACAACGATAGCCGAAAAATTTGGTGGATTAATATATTTTGTGTAATTTTGCACCGCTAAAAAGTGGTAATACACTATTTAGGGAGTTGGTTCCGTAGCTCAGTTGGATAGAGCAACAGCCTTCTAAGCTGTGGGTCGTGGGTTCGAACCCCGCCGGAATCACGAGCGCAAAGCGCAACAAAAAAGCCACTCTTGCGAGTGGCTTTTGTTGTATTAGTGACTATGGGAGCTTGCTCACAGATAGTCACTAATATAACAAAAGATACCGTATCGGATACGGTTTTATTGTTGCGCTTTGCCGAGGTTCCGTGCGGGAAAGGCGTTAAGCGGAGCATCCGAAGGAGGCGCAGTAGTCAACCCCGCCGGAATCACTAAAAGGGAAAAT
The DNA here is from genome assembly GCA_023413645.1 of Bacteroidota bacterium. Lineage (GTDB taxonomy): Bacteria > Bacteroidota > Bacteroidia > Bacteroidales > Rikenellaceae > Alistipes. The sequence goes on along the minus strand of JAEZPN010000051.1, from coordinate 8,593 downwards.
CGAAAGGTTTTCCCTTTTTTGTTTTATATCAATAAGTTACAAGTACAACGCGCATAACTCTCTGAAACAGCGCGATTTAATTTGTCGTGCTTCTGTCGCCTTTGACAAGCAAAATGTCACCCCAGAAAGACATAGTTTAGTGACCTATTAGTGAGAAATTCGTCCAGGCATATCTCCACCGCCACCACCATTGTCGACTCGCTACCATTAACGAATACATAGTCAAATCCAAGCTCTGCCTCGTACAAATAGCCTCAGTTTTAAACCAAAACTCTGATTTTTTCAATAAAGTGCAAAATACAAACTTCTAAAAACGAGAGTAATATTCTTATAACTAATTGATTATCTGTAAATTACCCCCCCCCTATTTAAAATTTAGTTATGGAAATTTTGGAAAATAAAATAAAATTTTACTAACTTTGTGATTGCTGACCAAAAGGAGTTTGTAAAATGTGAATAAATGATTATCAAATAAATAGCATATATACATACCTCCAGCAGCACAAGGAGATTTTGAGAAAATTCAGTAAAATTACACAATTTAAAATTTAAATTATGAGAAGAAGTTTGCTTAAGTTAATGGTTGTTATTATGGCGGCTTTTAGCATTACGGCATGTCAGTACGACACGAATGATGTTGTCCCTGCGACACACGAGGTGAAGTTTGTTATTGACACCGAGAGTCTGATTGGCACACGAGCTATCAGCGATGGTACTGGTGCTACACAGTTGTCATGGGCTGTATTCAACGATGAGGGTGAGTTGATCCACAAGAAGGCAACAAAGGATGATGTTGCAGGTCTTCTTACAGAGAATGGTTATACAATGTATATTTCACTTGCCAAGGGTCAGACATATCGAGTGGCTTTCTGGGCACAGAACCCCGCATGTGAGGCATACACTATCTCAGATGACATGAAGGTGACCATCGACTATGCTGGCGTAAACAACGATGAGCTCCGCGACGCTTTCACAGCCGTAACTGAACCCTTCACAGTTGATGGCGACAATGTTGTATCAGTAGTTCTCCGTCGTCCATTTGCACAGGTTAATGTTGGTGCTTACCCCTGGGATATGCAGTATGCAATGGAGTCTGGTCTCTCTGTAGCGAAGTCTGCAGCGAAGATTGAGGGCGTAGCAAATGTTATCAACCTCTTTGACGGCTCGGTTGAGGGTAGCGTTGATGTGGAGTATACACTCAACACCATCCCCGATGAGGATCTCAAGGTTGATGTTGATGAGAATGGCGAGGTTGAAATCTATGAGTATCTCTCTATGTCATACCTTTTGGCAGACACCACTCCATCATCACACAAGATGTCATTCACATTTACTGACGAGAGCGAGACTGCTCAGGCAGCGTTCCTCTACTCAGGTCTTGAGTTTGTGCCTATTCAGCGCAACTGGCGTACAAATATCGTAGGTCAGATTCTCACAGGCGACATCTCGTTCAACATCAAGATTGACCCTATTTACGAGAATGAGCAGGTACACAGCGCCGGTCTCTACTACAACTTCACAGAGGACACCCTCATTGAGGATAAGTTTTTTGCTTTCAACACTATCGAGGCAGCTACATTCACATCGGAGAACAACAATGTAATCACAATGAACAATGTTGAGTTCTCGGGTCGTGTTCAGTATATCGCAATGGGCGAATACCGCGATAAGGGCAACTATGTTGAGTTCACAAATGTCATGACCAATGTCAAGGCAGAGAATATGGTTGTTGACCACCCTGGTATCGAGAATGTGAAGGCTATCGACTATATGGCTCCACTCGTATTCTTGCGTGGTGTATCTACACTTGAGAACTGTACTTTCACAGGTACAACTACTACTGCCCAGCCTTTTGCTGACAACTATGGCGATATGCGCGAGGTATTGCCCTACGACTGCGGTGTACCCAACTCTTGCGAGGCATCATTCAACAACTGTACTGTTGACCGTCTCTATGCTTGGAGCCACTCTCGAATCACAATTACAAACAGTAATATTAAGTATATTCGCTGCAGTACACACCACAACTCAGATTCAAGAGCACATGTCACTATCGGTGAGGGCACTGTTGTAGATGAGATTTTCGTAACAAGCTCAGGTTTGGCAAAGCGCGTGAAGGATGAGAATGGCCAGTATCACTGGATTGATGACCCCGCAAACAGATGGGCTCCATCACTTATCATCAAGGCTGGTGCAACTGTTAAGCGCCTCGACATGAACAACCGTCCATCACTTGACAAAAATGGTGAGCTCTCAATTATTATCGAGGAGGGCGCTGTTGTCGAGGAGATCGTCAACGCAATTGATGAGTTTTAATTAATAAGAGATATCCCCCAAAACTTTTGTAGATGATTAAAAGAGTTCTAAACATAACCCTGCTCGCATTGCTACTCGTGGCATGCGAGCAGGATAATCTTCTTAAAGAGCAGCCTCATACCGAAGTTGAAGTAACATTCAATTTCGAGTATGAGGATGTTGCTATGACACGCGCCATAAGCGACGGCACAACCGTCGATGAGCTTATGTATGCGATATTCAATGCTGATGATGACTCGCTTGTAATAAGCAAGAGCACGAAGAAAAATGCTTCAGGAGCAACCTCATCAAGCGGTCTTACTGCAAGGATGACACTCACAGGAGGCGTAAAGTACAAGGCGGTATTCTGGCTTCAGTCGAGCCTCTCGGATGCCTACACCGTATCTGACGACATGAAGGTCACAGTGTCGTATGCTAGCGAGTGCAACGACGAGACGCGCGATGCCTTTTTTGGCATATCGGAAGAGTTTACCATTGACGACAGTTCTGTAGGCGTGATCTTGCGCCGTCCCTTTGCGCAGCTCAACGCAGGAACATTCCCCTTCGACTGGGAGTATGTAGAGGAGTTCCACGGCTTCGACATAACAAAGTCGTGTGTCCGTGTACGCAATGTAGCTCACACTATCGACCTCGCAACAGGTGTGCTATCGGATTACGGCAACGCTTCGTTCAAACCAGGCACTCTCCCCACAGAGAGCCTTAAGGCTGATGTGGACGAGAATGGCGTAATGGAGGACTACACCTACGTGGCAATGGCTTATCTCTTGGCAGATACGACACCTTCGACACACAGTGCCGAGATATTCTTCCTAAACGACGAGAACAAGGCTGTGATGTTCGAAAACGAGAAAACAAACAGCATAACACTCGAGCGTAACTGCCGTACAGACTTTGTTGGTCAGGTTGTAACAAACAATGGCAAACTCAACATTCGTGATTATGTGGATGAGCCAAATACCGATTATGGCTATGTCTACTTCAATGTTGAGGAGGACACCACCATGGAGAATACCATCTACAACATGTCGAGCTATGAGACAGGACTTCAGTTTGCGAGTGTCTCGGGTCAGACAATTACCTACAACAACATGCTCTTTACGGGCGACATTTGGGTGATAGAGTTGGGCGAGTATCGTGGTGGTGCTTATGTCAACTACAACAACATCTTGAATAATGTAGAGTTGCGTAATATATCAACATCATCGTGCATTGAGTGCCACGAGTGGTACTTCTCACCTGCAGTTATTGCCTATGGCAAGACCGTGCTCAACAACTGTGTGATGAAGGGTGCTACGACCATTCGCCAACCCGTGACCGATAACCATGGCGTAACTCACGAGGTTATACCTTGCGACATAGGCGTGCGCAATGAGTCGGATGCATGGTTCTATGGCGGTGAGTACGGAACAGTCTTCGCATGGACGCACGCTGTAGTGGAGCTATACGATACTAAGATCGACACGCTCTATTGCGGAACATGCGACTCTACCAAGCACTCATGGATGACCATTGGTGCAGGCACCACAATTGACAAAGTTATATGCTGTGAACCCCGCTGTCCCTATGGCACTAAGGAGTACTCTACGACAATGACCATCAAGAGCGGTGCGAAGGTAGGCTCCTTGCAGCTTGTATCTGCAGATGTTGAGTTCCTAATTATTGAGGAGGGCGCAGATGTAGGCCCCATCACCTGTGAGGGTGTTGAGTATACCTACGAGGAGCTCCGCTCAGCAATGGGTCTTTAATAAACTTAGATTATGAATAGAAGCAACACGCAATTTAGCATACATGGCAATGTAAGGCGACGCTTTGCATTCGTGATGTTAGCACTTGCGATATTTATACCCACGATGAGTGTCATGGCACAGAGCTACAAGATGGCTGATGACGCTCAAAATCGCGAGGAGATGCGCATACACTATCGTGTGGCAAAGACATATATAGACAAGTCGTATATGGATAACGACTCGACGCTACGACGCATCGTTGATTGGGCGGAAGAGCGTCAGCGAGATTCAATGGTTAAGATTGTCTCTGTGGAGTTTTGTGGTGCCTGCTCTCCCGAGGGTAGCGTACCATTCAACCACTACCTCAGTAGCACGCGTCTTACCCGCCTGGAGAACTATGTGCGTCAGCGCGTGGATCTCCCCGAAGATATTATCGTGCGCAACGACCACTATATCGCATGGGGCGAGTTGGAGCAGATGGTAGAGGCATCGGATATCGAGAACAAGGATGACATCCTGGAGATTCTCCGCAGCGAGAACACCTCAACAGGAGAGCAACTCGACAGTCGCATCCATGCGCTCAAGGCTATGGATAATGGCAAGACTTGGAGATTGATCTTCAATCGCTACTATGCACATCTGCGCAATGCCTACATGGTCATTGTTACCGAGAAGAGCGATTTGGCAAAGATGTATGACAGCCGTCTTCGTGAGATGCTCACCCCTATTCCCCTATCAGAGCCTTCGCGTTGCAACAATGTTGCGGTAAGTCCTGCATCAATCCTGCCTGTAGCAGCAGCCGCAACAAAGCAGTCGCACTACATGTACATCAAGACCAACCTTGTTGGCTTGGCTCTGCTTAATGCAAATGTTGGTGTGGAGTTCGACTTGGGTAATTACCTATCGTTGAATCTGCCTATATCCTACTCTGCGATTAACTACTTCACGCCAACCATCAAGTTCCGTAACTTCTCCGTACAGCCCGAGTTGCGCGTATGGCCTATGAAGAACAACGATGGTCTCTTCGTTGGTGCTCACATGGGCTTTGCATACTACAACTTTGCCTTTAATGGTGACTGGCGCTATCAGGATCACAATGGTACCTCTCCCACACTCGGTGGAGGTCTCTCGTTGGGTTATCGCCTTCCTATTAGCGCGAACAAGAACTGGAAGTTGGAGTTTGCCGTGGGCGCTGGTATCTATCCTCTCCACTACGATGTATTCCACAACCTTAAGAACGTAAAGGAGGGTATGTTGTACGAGACACGCAACGGTAACTACATCGGTTTGGACAATGTTACCATTGGCATCTCATACCGTATTCCTTACAAGAAAAACCCTAACCCAATAAAAGCGAAGTAGTATGAGAGTATTACAATATATTATGATGTCGGTATGCCTGCTCTGCGGACTATCCATGTCGGCATGCGATGTTCACGAGTTCCCCGATCCTGCCCCCAAGGAGATGGAGTTTACTCTAAAACTGAACTACGATACAAACCTACCACTCTACAAGATTGTGGAGTATGAGGAGGAGACCCGTAGTGCCATTGCCGAGGAGTATGATGTACGCCATATCGTAAAGGTTTATGATGCAGAGGCAGAGGGTGCTGGGGCTCGCATCGAGCTCTACCACTTTGAGTTTGTCAAGGATGACATCTCGGAGCTTAACACCACACTTACTTTGCAGGTTGTTCCTGGCAACTACAACTTTATTGTATGGAGTGACTATGTAAAGAGTGCTGAGGGCACAGATCACCACTACGACACCAATCAGTTTGAGCAGATTGCACTCATGGGCGAGACTCATGCGGGTAGCAACGACTTCCGCGATGCCTTCCGTGGCACGGTCATTTCGGAGGTTTCTGATACTATTGTCGAGACTACGGTCGAGATGGGACGCCCTATGGCAAAGTTCAACTTCGTATCTGTGGATGTCGAGGACTTTATCGTGAAGATCGCCTCTGAGGAGATCTCGCCAAGCGGTGTGGATGTGGATCTTGCTGAGTACAAGGCTGTGTTCCGCTATCAGGGTTTTATGCCATATTCGTATAATATGTTCACCGACAAGCCTGCAGATGCGAAGACTGGTGTTACGTTTGAGACATCGTTGCGTCGTCTTAGCGATAGCGAGGCAGAGCTCGGATTTGACTATGTATTCGTTAATGGTAGCGAGTCGACAATGGTGGTGGCGGTGGAGATATACGATAGTCAGGAGCGCCTTATCTCGAGCTTTAAGCCCATAGATGTACCTTTGGTCCGCAGCAAGCTAACTACCATGAAGGCTCGTTTCCTTACATCAGAGGCCGAGGGCGGCGTATCGATCGTACCCGACTACGATGGAGAGCATAACATAGAAGTGAATTAACATTCCCATGGTTTATATATTATATATACTTTTGTTTGATAGGTACGATTTCCAATCCTAAATTATTAATCCTTGTAATTAATTGGTACATAAACGGATATAAAGATTAATAATTTACTGACTATCGAATACTTATACTTTCGAGGCTGGAAGGTACGAAAACAACTATTATAACCTGTATTTTAGTCTGTTTTTTAACCGTATTTTACTGACTGATAAGTTATTATATTTTCATTATAAGTACTTAGATACCAAGGAGTCGAGAGATCGACTCCTTTTTCTGTATCAGGTGGTTAGCAAAATGTGGGTATCTGGGTGCAGATACTGCCGAGCGTAATGCGCACAATAGCATCACGCGGATCTTGTAACTCGGGCTTCGGCTTGTCGATTAATTCGAACTTGCCGTGGGATATGTAGGTGTAGGCGAGCATATAAATTTACGCAAACAAGTCTTCCGCTTCAATATAATCAATAAACGCATTAAGTATCTCCTTTGTGCGGCTTATGATATCCTGTTCAGTAAAGTCTGTACGCATTGAATCCTTTGCGTAGTTTTCAAGCTCCTTCACTTCTGTGCCAGGCTTCTGCTCATTACGTTTATTTGTATAGCCCAGATAGTACTTTTTCTTGTCCTCGAATCTATAATCAGATGCTCGGATATTGATTCTTTTTTCTAGGATTGCTTTATTTCCGAGCAATTCGACATTAGATGCCTGGCTTAATGTATTCTCCTTGTCATTACGGTTTCGAGCATAGATATGCTCTATCTCGAATCGCGTAGAGAGTGATGGGATATCTTGCTCCGGTGTATTCATTGCCCACCATACAAGCATCGACTTTGTGATTGGACGACCATTCAAAAATGCGTAATTGGCAAATAGATTGGCCGTTTTCACCTTGTCAAATCTGGCATCTGTATATTCAATAGATCTATCATTGACGATATTATTCATCTCCTTATACAAAGGGGTTCTCAAAGCATTAACGCCTGGATTCGTAATTGCATATGCCCATACAAATGCGATAACTCGCTTTAGGAATTTGTACAATTTATCGTTGTCCAGCATATTGTTCTTGTCCCTATTGTGCATAAAGTACACACTCAAAAAGTATGTCCACATCCCATTAGGGGCATATTCAAGGACAAATAATTGCCTAAGAACATCTGAAGAGAATTTTTCTTCCGACTGGTCATATACATCCATCCAGAAATTCATAAGAATCTCCAGATTCTCCATCGTTGTTTCGTTTAGCAACTTGTAACTATCTTTTCCATAGAAAGATCGTAGGGCTTCGGTTGTTGATTTTGTGATATTCATCTTCGCTCGCTCGTAATACATATAGCGAGAAAAGAGTTCATCCATCGGAGTACCAGAAATAGGCTTAAAGTACTTATTGCTATTCTCCTCAAGCGCCTTCCATCTTTCAATAAACTCATCCTTGCGCCCAAGTTTTGTGAATTTCTTGTAAAATTCAGATTTGAAGATATCTGCGTCTGATAGAGGTAGTCCTCGATTGTTTAGTGTTGAGAAAATTCTCAATGCTGTATCCTGTGATTCTGCCTCGATAGGGAGCAAAATACAATTCTTCAGGATTCTGTTTGGAAGATATGGGAAGAAGCTTGGATAATTGCTTAGAAACTCTGCAATCTTATTTACGAAGAAGGTATAATTCTTTGCATAGTTACTCTTCATTTTGCTTGCAACCTCGCCTTTACGAAGTATATCCAAGAACTCATCTTTGTCGTTATCTGTAGCGACCTGAGAATCAATTTTTAGGACATCTGTATTAAGATTACCAAATTCATCACCTTTCCAAAGACACTTACCAATAGTTTCTCTTGTAGTGATAGAATTTTTATCCTTCATATTGCTAAACTTCGAATAGAAGGCTCTCAAAAGAAGCATCAAAGTTGTCAAACGCTGCTGACCATCGATAACTTCTAATTTCTTGCTGCTTTCATTCTTAAATGTAACAATAGTGCCTAAATAATACTCATCATCGTTATTAAACTTCTCGTAGTCGTCATCAGGGAATGCGAAGCTAAAAATATCATCCCATAGTTGTTGGCACTCTTTCTCTTCCCAGGCATATGGACGCTGGTAATCAGGAATCAAGAAGTCTGTCTTCTTATCAGACAAAAGAGCTTCTATTGTCTTTTGATCTATACTAAGCTTTGACA